>NZ_JADPJR010000019.1:0-1210 GCF_023073535.1 Bradyrhizobium sp. 179
AAACTTCATCGCGGACGGTCTCCCTTCTTTGTGGCTCCCTGGCGGCCACGCTTGGCACTATGATGCCGTTGAGGTGAGGCCGTCCACACCATCAAGGATGAGCAGCTGGACGCCGGCCAGGGCGCGGAAGAGCCGGCCATAGCGTCCGTCGCCGCGGGCCAATTGAAGATCGCCGAAGAGCTTCGGTACTCGTCTGATAGAGAACGGAGCGGTCATCGCGACAGGCCTTGTGGCCCAAGGCCGAGGCGAGCCAGCTTTTGCCGACGCCCGTTGGACCGGTGATGATCAGATTGTCGTGCGCATCGATCCAGCTGCCTTCGGCGAGCTTCTGGAAGAGTCCACGATCAAGGCCTCGCGCGGCGCGGTAATCGACGTCTTCAATGGCGGCCTGGTGACGCAGACGGGCATAGCGCAGCCGCCGCAGCAGCTTTCGGTCATAGCGATGGGTGCTCTCTCGGTCGAGCAGAAGCCCGAGCCACTCGGCGTGGCTCATGGCTCCGGCCTCGCGCGAGGCTTCGATCTCGGTAAAGGCCTTGGCCATGCCGACAAGGCCGAGGAGGTTGAGCTGATCGAGAGTGGGATGGGTGAGCATGGGCGGTCCTTCAGTTGTAGTAGCGCGCGCCGCGGATATTGGGATGAAGGATCGCCGGCTCCTCGGCGGCGCGCTGGCGCGGCGCCTGGCGATCAAGATTGTTGTCGAGAATGGATTTGACCGAGCCGTAGGTCCTGGCGCCGATCTCGATCGCCCGTGTCGCCGCGGCTTCAAGGCGTTGGGCACCGAAGGGGCGCACCAGGCGGACAATGCCGAGGCAGGCCCTGAAGCCTTGTTCGGGATGCGACCGATATTCCAGGATCAGATCGCACAGGAACGCGGTTGAAGGACCGACCGTCGCCGCCTCGCGTCGGATCCGCGCGATGGTCCAGTCGGCATAGCGCCTGTGGCTGTGGAACAGGAGGTCGGTGGTTCGAGCCCACCCAACTGTACCAACAAAATCAGCAACTTAATCTACTCGTCGCTGAGGTCAGCTAGCGCTAGCTACCAGATAGCTACCGCGGGGACGGGATGTCAATCGGCTTCCAACTTTGACCCCTCATCGGCGTCCAATTTTGACCCCTTCGCGCGGCGGGTTTTGCTGGTAGCGCTCGTCTCGTCGGAGCTGGCCGGGATAGCGGAGGCGAGACGAGCGCGGGTGGCGTGATCGTCGTGGTG
>NZ_JADPJR010000159.1:0-1199 GCF_023073535.1 Bradyrhizobium sp. 179
CAGGGGAATCGCATATGGATTTCTCTGGCCTATTGCATTGGAGAGCAAGAGAGATTCTGAAGACGACTCCCAGAGCATGGAGGGGGTCGGATGCGGAGGTTCACGAAGGTTTTTGGTCGGCTGCCGGATCCGCGAGCGGCCAATGCCAGGCACGATCTTCTGGAGGTGTTGGTCATCGCGCTGGCGGCGACGCTGTGTGGAGCAGAGTCGTGCTCGGACATGGCGGACTTCGGCGAGGCGAAGCAAGAACTGCTGCGGCTCTTCCTGCACCTGGACCATGGCGTGCCGAGCCACGACACGTTCAGTCGGGTATTCCGCTTGCTCGAGCCGGACGCCTTCGAGAAGGCATTCCGTCGCTTCATGGCGGCCTTCGCCAAGGCCAATGGGCTCAAGCTCACGGGGGTGGTGGCCGTCGATGGCAAGGCGTTGCGCGGCGCCTACGAGCGTGGTGGGAAGGCCACGCCGCTGCATCTGGTCAACGTCTTCGCGGTGGAAGCCCGCATGGCCTTGGCTCAGCAGAAAGCGCCCGGCCGGAACGAGACCGCAGGCGCCTTGGAGGTGTTGGAGCTTCTCAGTCTGAAGGGCTGTATCGTCACAGCTGATGCGCTGCATTGCAGCCGCGCCTTTGCCAGTGCCGTGCTGCAGCGGGGTGGCGACTATGCACTGGCGATCAAGGCCAACCGTGGCCCTTTGTTCAAAGCGGTCACGCAGCAGTTTGCACGATCGGGCAAGCGCAGCAGCGCCGCACGGATCGACCCTTCCAGTCACGATCGGCACGAAGCGCGGGGTGCCACCGTCATGCGCAACACCAACCTGGCGGCACGCCATGGCTTTCCCGGCGTTGTCGCGCTGGGGCGCGTCACCTCGCGCAGGCGCCCCCGGGCGAAGCCGGCCGATGCGCCGCTCGTGCGCCACTATCTCCTCTCCAAATACATCTCTCCCAAGCGGCTGCTGCACGTCACCCGAAGCCACTGGGGCATCGAGAACCAGCTCCACTGGGTGCTCGATGTTCACTTCGCCGAGGATGGCAACCGTGCCCGAAAGGACAACGCTCCCGAGAACCTTGCCACCCTGCGCAGGCTCGCCCTCAATATCTTGCGATCTCATCCCGACACCGCCTCGATTCGACGCAAAATCAAGCGCGCGGGCTGGGATGATGCCTTCCTCCTCAGTATGCTTCGCCATATGCGATAGCCCTG
>NZ_JADPJR010000091.1:0-1178 GCF_023073535.1 Bradyrhizobium sp. 179
CGGCACTTCATCGGGACCCGAATGGTTGAACGAACTTTAGGTTCGCATAACAAGGGAGGGATCGACGAAGATGGCCAAGCATAGCACGATCTGTGCCGGGATCGATACCGGCAAACGGAAGCTTGATGTGGCGATCGAAGGCAGCCGCGAGCAGTTGCAGGTGAAGAACACGGCGGAAGGCCATGAGGCTTTGCTGACGTGGCTGCGACAGCATCGCGTCAAACGCGTCGGCATCGAGGCGAGCGGCGGTTACGAACAGCCTGTCGTCGCCGAACTGCGACGCAAAGGGTTTGTGGTTGTGGTGTTTCAACCGGCTCAGGTCCGGGCCTATGCCACATTCCACCTGCAGCGGGCCAAGAACGATAAGGTCGATGCCGCTCTTATCGCAGCCTGCACCGCTGCAGTGCGGAAGATCCATGCCGCTCCCGATCCTCGGTTGCTGCCGTTCGCCGAGCAACTGACCATGATCGATCAGATCGGTGAGGATATTGCGCGCCTCAAGAACAGGATCGAGAGCTGCCGCAATGCGGCGATGAACCAGCTCTGGCGCGAGGATATCGCTCGCCTGGAGCAACGTGAGAGGGCCGCACTCAAGGCCCTGGTCGCCGCGATTCGCAAGCATCCCGACCTTGCCAAGAGGCTTGCGCTGATCAACAGCGTCGACGGCATCGGGCTGCCGACCGCCGTGGCCATCCTGGTGCGTCTGCCTGAGATCGGCCGGATCACGCGGGAGCAAGCTGTCGCTCTCGCCGGCCTTGCGCCCTATGACGACGACAGCGGCGAGCGGTCAGGCGTTCGGCATATCGAGGGCGGACGCAAGCGGCTGCGTCGCGCGCTTTATACGGCTTCACTGGCCGCATCGTTTCGCTGGAACCCGCAGCTCATCCAGCTCTACCAGAGGCTGACCAAGGCCGGAAAGGAACACAAACAGGCGCTCGTTGCCTGCGCCAGGAAGATGCTCATCTTCGCAAACACAGTGGTGGCCCGCGGCACGCCGTGGTGCGGCGAACCGCCGGTCGGATCACTTTCTGCTTCTTAGTTCGACCGGGACGCGCTTCTTCGTCCCGACCTACGGCCCCTCATGACGTCGCGCGCAGCGTCCGTCAAGGATGGCCGTCGCTCGCTCGAACCTCACGTGGTCTGTTGCCAGGCCACGCCTTGACGGACGCGAGCACGGC
>NZ_JADPJR010000114.1:0-1139 GCF_023073535.1 Bradyrhizobium sp. 179
AAAAGAATGCGCACCGTTGAAAGCTTCCGGCATCTGCAGCGCGAGGCAACCGCTTGGCGCCGCTATCTCCACGAAAATCCCGAACTCGGTTTTCAGGTCCACAACACAGCGAGTTTTGTGACCGACAAACTGGCTTCGTTCGGTATCAATCATATCGAAACGGGGATAGCCGAAACGGGCATCGTTGCATTGCTTCAGGGCGAGGGCGGGGAGGGTCCCACTATCGGGTTGAGAGCCGACATGGATGCCCTGCCAATTGTTGAGGCTTCCGACAAGCCGTGGTCATCGAAAATGCCTGGCAAAATGCACGCGTGTGGGCATGACGGTCATACGGCCATGCTATTGGGCGCTGCGAAATATCTTGCCAGTACGCGTAATTTCAAGGGCTCCGTTGCCTTGATTTTTCAGCCCGCCGAAGAAGTGGAGCTCCCGTCTGGCGGCCTGAAAATGGTTCAGGAAGGGATTATGGACCGGTTCTCCATCTCGCAGGTTTTTGGGATGCACAACTCGCCGGGCATTGAAATCGGCAAGTTCGGTATCTGCGCTGGCCCGATCATGGCCTCGCAGGACGACTTCGATATTGTCGTGAAGGGCAAGGGCGGTCATGCGGCCGCCCCGCATCGTGCCATCGACCCCGTCGTCATTGCAGCTCAGATTGTCCTCGGTCTGCAAACTCTGGTCTCGCGCAACACGAACCCGATCGATTCGCTTGTAATATCTATCACCAAGTTCACGCCGCCCAGGCCTACAACATCATCCCCAATCAGGTTGTAATGGCAGGAACCGTTAGGACACTGGCACCCAGCCTAAGGGACTTCGCCGAACGACAGATTTTGGCAGCTGCACAAGGCATTGCCCGAGGATTTGGCGCTGACATCGAGTTCGAGTATCGTCGATCGGTGCCGGTCACCTTCAATCACACGGAAGAGACCGATCTGGCAATCAAGGCGGCACGCGATCTCGTGGGGCCTGACTCCGTGGACGACAAGACAAGCGTGCGCATGGGCGCGGAGGATTTCGCCTACATGCTTGAGGCGCGACCGGGCGCTTTCATTTTCCTCGGCAATGGAGCAACGGATGGCCTCCACCACCCGGCGTATGACTTCAATGACGATGCCCTCCCATATGGCATCGGCTAT
>NZ_JADPJR010000013.1:0-1131 GCF_023073535.1 Bradyrhizobium sp. 179
GGATTGGGCGGTTTGCCTCCACGCCGCTCACCCAGGCTATATCAGCTGGGAGGAGTTCATGGCCAACCAGGGGCGACTGGCAGATAACATCTTCCGCTATGAGGCAGGACACTCTGGCGTACCGCGCAAGGGGCAGCCCTGTTACAAGGAATTGCGATCTGCGGCCGTTGCGGACGGCGCATGAGCATGCGCTACACGGGCCCGAATGCCGACTATCCGGTCTATTGCTGCCGCTCGGATCGGGACCAGCAAGGCAGTGCACTATGTCAGGAAGTCCGGGCCTTGGCGGTTGACGCGCTGGTCGAACGGATGCTCCTCGATGCCCTGGTGCCGGATCAGATTGAGATCGCACTCGCGGCGGCGGGCCAACTGGAGCAAGAGAGTCGTCAGCTCGAGCGCCAGTGGGCGCTTCGCGTGGAGCGCGCCCGCTACGAGGCCGCGCGCGCCCGGCGTCAGTATGACGCCGTCGAGCCCGAGAACCGTCTTGTGGCGCGCTCACTTGAGCGGGCTTGGGAAGAGAAGCTGCGTGTCGTCGAGACGGTCGAGCAGCAGCATGCGCGTTGGCGCGCGCAAGAGCCGCTTCTGATTGGCCCGGCGGAACGCGCAGGGCTACAAGCGCTCGGCGAGAACCTGCCGCGGATTTGGAATGCGGCCACCACGTCGGCAGCCGATCGCAAGCGCATTCTGCGATTTGTCATCCGCGAAGTCGTTCTTGATCAGAAGCGGACCCGAGGTCAGGTGTGGCTCAGGATCGTCTGGCAGACCGGCGCAACCAGCGAGCATCACGTACAACGGCGCGTTCATACCTACCGCAACTATATCGACATTGATCGGTTGCGGCGACGGATCGTCGAGTAGAATGCTGAACACAAAATGGATGGCGAGATCGCGGCAATACTCAATCAGGAAGGCTTTGTCGCGGCCCGAGGCTGCGCCTTCAAAGGCGAGAACGTCTGGCTGTTGCGCACCCGCTGGGGCATTCCCACCGTCAAAATCAACGGCGTGGACAAGAATCCGATGCGCTGGCCCGACGGCAGCTTCTCGATTCAGTGCGCAGCGGCTGAGCTTGGAGTAACCCCGCAAACAATCTTCGATTATCTTGCGCGCGGAATGCTGGCAGGTCGTCAGTTA
>NZ_JADPJR010000106.1:0-1082 GCF_023073535.1 Bradyrhizobium sp. 179
ATGCAAAAGAACTGGGAAGCGACCGCGGCACGCGGCGGCATCCCGGCCGATGCGCCTGCCAAGCGCATGGCGCTGATCAACGGCAAGGTCGGGATCGAGAACGTCGGCGATGCCGACCTCGTCATCGAGGCCGTGTTCGAGACCATGGCGGTGAAGAAGGAGGTGTTCGGCAAGCTCGACCAGTTCGCCAAGCCCGGCGCGGTGCTCGCCTCCAACACCTCGTATCTCAACATCGACGAGATCGCGAAGTCGACCAAGCGTCCGCAGGACGTTCTCGGGATGCACTTCTTCTCGCCGGCCAACGTCATGAAGCTGTGCGAGATCGTGCGCGCCGAGAAGACCGCGCCCGATGCGCTGGTCACCGCTGTCAATATCGCACGCAAGATCGCAAAGGTGCCGGCCGTGGTCGGCGTGTGCGACGGCTTCGTCGGCAACCGCATGCTGGCGCAGCGCGGCAAGCAGGCCGAGAAGCTGCTGTTCGAAGGCGCTTTGCCGCAGCAGGTCGATGCCGTCGTGACCAAGTTCGGCATGCCGATGGGACCGTTCGCGATGGGCGATCTCGCCGGCCTCGACATCGGCTGGCGCTCGCGGAAAGATCGCGGCATCAAGTCGGAGATCGCGGATGCGCTCTGCGAAGCCGGCCGCTTCGGCCAGAAGACCGGCAAGGGCTACTACAAGTATGAAGGCGGCAGCCGCGCGCCGCTGCCCGATCCCGAGGTCGAGAAGCTGATCGACGAGACACTAGCCCGTCTCGGCCGCAAGAAGCGTGTCGTCAGCGACGAGGAGATCCTCGAGCGCATGATGTATCCGATGATCAACGAGGGCGCGAAGATCCTCGAAGAGGGCATTGCGGCACGCCCCTCCGACATCGACGTGGTCTGGCTCTACGGCTATGGCTGGCCGATCTACCGCGGCGGCCCGATGTTCTGGGCCGACAGCGTCGGCCTCAAGCACATCGCCGACCGCTTGTCGTTCTACGCCAAGGAGACCAACGACCCGAGCCTCGAGCCCGCGCCGCTCCTGAAGAAACTCGCGGATGAGGGCAAGACGTTCGCGTCGCTGGCGGCTGCGTCGAAAGCGGC
>NZ_JADPJR010000023.1:0-154520 GCF_023073535.1 Bradyrhizobium sp. 179
CGATAGGATGATCGAGCAACATCGTCGTCTCCAGGTTGAATGGATGCAACCTCAGTCTGGCCTCAGACTTGGTCGCTATCCACCCCCATGGAATCTTCGCTGCGCTCGCAATGACGTGGAGAGAGGAGAGCACCCCAGCACCGCCTGCTGATGGCATGCTGCCGTCGCCGGGATTTGATACAAATTCACCCGATCGCGAAGTCGGCTGCCGTCTCGGCATGAATGGCCGTCGTGTCGAACGTCTCGACCGAGGTATCGTCAAGGCCGACCAGCATCGTGATCTCGGTGCAGCCGAGGATGATGCACTCCCCGCCGGCGCGGACGAGCGCAGCCATCACGTCCTGATAGCGCCGGCGCGAGGGAGCGGTGACAGTTCCAAGACACAGCTCATCGTAAATGATCCGGTTCACATCGGCGCGCGCCTCAGGGGGAGGAACCAGGACGTCGAGATCATGCGCGCGCAGCCGGTCGATGTAAAAGTCTTGCTCCATCGTGAACTTGGTGCCGAGCAGCCCGACCCGGCGGTATCCTTTCGCCCGTATCCGCTCCGCTGTCGCATCGCCAATGTGAATCAACGGAACGGTCACGCTGGAGCTGATGTCGGGCGCCAGTTTGTGCATCGTGTTCGTGCACAACACGATCGCTCGCGCCCCGGCGCTTTCGAGACGCCGCGCGACTTCCGCCAGGCTGGCGGCGGCCTCGCTCCAGCGGCCGCCGTACTGCATCTCCTTGATCTGCTGAAAATCGTAGGAATACAGCAGCAGCGGCGCCGAATGCAGCTTGCCCATGCGGTCGCGGACCCGCTCATTGATGAGCCTGTAATAGAGCGCGGTGCTCTCCCAGCTCATGCCCCCGATCAGGCCGATGGTTTGCATTCGGTCTCCAGACACGTTGGTTTCGGCCGGATCGTAGACGAAGACGTCGACGCTCGCCATCATCGTTGTGGCCCATGGCGGACGCCGGGCGCAGACGTGACCTCAAAGCCCGATCGTGCAAACGGCAAGGGCGGGCATGACGCCTGCGCAGGCGGCGAGAAGCCTTTCGATCTTGCACGTCCTGTCGGCCTGTCCTACGCCAATTCCGCACACAATTGGCGAGGCGCTGGGCGCGTCGTCAAAGCCTTGAGGGAGCCGTCATGACCATTCGCAACACCCGCACCGGGGGCCAGATCCTGATCGATCAGCTCCTCGCCCAGGGCGTCGAGCGCGTCACCTGCGTGCCGGGTGAGAGCTATCTGGCGGCCCTCGATGCGCTGCACGACAGCCCGATCGATGTCGTGATCTGCCGCGCCGAAGGCGGCGCTGCGATGATGGCGGAGGCCTATGGTAAGCTCACCGGCCGCCCCGGAATCTGCTTCGTCACGCGCGGGCCCGGCGCGACCAATGCCAGCCACGGCGTCCACATCGCGATGCAGGATTCGACGCCGATGATCCTGTTCGTCGGCCAGGTCGATAGCGGCATGCGCGAGCGCGAGGCGTTCCAGGAGCTGGACTACAAGGCCGTGTTCGGCACCATGGCGAAATGGGCCGTCGAGATCGATCGCCCCGACCGCATTCCGGAGCTGGTCGCGCGCGCCTTCCGTGTCGCCATGCAGGGCCGCCCTGGTCCCGTCGTGATCGCGCTGCCGGAGAACATGCTGACCGAGACCGCAGCGGTTGCCGACGCCATGCGCATCGAGCCGGCGGTGAGCTGGCCCGCGCCGGCCGACATCGAGAAGCTCGACGCGTTGCTTGCGGGCGCCAAGGCGCCGCTCGTCATTCTCGGCGGCTCGCGCTGGACGGATGAGGCGACCAGGAGCATCGCCCGCTTTGCCGAGCGCTTCGACCTGCCGGTCGCGACCTCGTTCCGCCGGGCTTCGCTGATCGACGCCGACCATTCGCATTACGCCGGCGATCTCGGCATCGGGCCGAGCCCGGGGCTGAAGGCGCGCATCGAGGGCGCCGACGTCATTCTGCTCATCGGCGGCCGCATGTCGGAGATGCCGTCCTCGTCTTACACGCTGCTCGGCATTCCGGTTCCGCAGCAGAAGCTGATCCACGTGCATCCGGGCTCCGAGGAGCTCGGCCGCGTCTATCAGCCGGCGCTGGCGATCCAGGCGACGCCCGCCGCGTTCGCGGCGGCCGTCGAGACGCTGAAGCCCGCCGGAACGGTGGCCTGGAAGGGCGAAGCGGCGAAGGCGCATGCCGATTATCTCGCCTGGACCGAGAAGGCGCGCGAGCTGCCGGGCACGTTCCAGTACGGCCAGGTCATGACCTGGCTGCGCGACCGCCTGCCCAAGGACGCGATCGTCTGCAACGGCGCCGGCAATTATGCCGGCTGGATCCATCGCCACCACCGCTTCCACAGCTTTGCCGCGCAGCTCGCGCCGACCTCGGGTTCGATGGGCTATGGCGTGCCGGCGGGCGTGCTGGCCAAGCGGCAATATCCGGACCGCGTCGTCGTCGCCTTTGCCGGCGACGGCTGCTTCCTGATGAACGGCCAAGAGTTCGCCACCGCCGTGCAGTATGACGCACCGCTGATCGTCATCATCGTCGACAATTCGCAATACGGCACCATCCGCATGCATCAGGAGCGGGATTATCCCGGCCGCGTCGTCGGCACCCAGCTCAAGAACCCTGATTTCGCGATGTACGCGAAAGCGTTCGGCGGCCATGGCGAGCGCGTCGAGCGCACCGAGCAGTTCGCACCGGCGTTCGAGCGCGCGCTCGCCTCGGGCAAGCCGTCGATCCTCCACTGCATCATCGATCCGCGCGCGATCTCAGTCGGCAAGGACTTTGTGCCCGCGGCGAAGGCTTAGGCGATGGCGACCGGCCGCCACGTCGCCATCATCGGTGCCGGCGCGATCGGCGTGATTAGCGCCATCGAGGCGCTGCGCGAGGGCCATCGCGTCACGCTGATCGATCCGGGCGAGCCCGGTGGCGAGCAGGCGGCGAGCTATGGCAATGCCGGCTGGCTCTCGTCGCATTCGGTGATCCCGCCGGCCGAGCCGGGCGTCTGGAAGAAGGTACCGGGTTATCTGATGGATCCGCTCGGGCCGCTCGCGATCCGCTGGTCTTATCTGCCGAAAGCGCTGCCCTGGCTGATCAAATATCTGCTCTCGGGCTGGACCGAGACGCGGGTCGAGAAGACCGCCTT
This sequence comes from Bradyrhizobium sp. 179, assembly GCF_023073535.1. Taxonomy (NCBI): domain Bacteria; kingdom Pseudomonadati; phylum Pseudomonadota; class Alphaproteobacteria; order Hyphomicrobiales; family Nitrobacteraceae; genus Bradyrhizobium; species Bradyrhizobium sp. 179. The sequence goes on from NZ_JADPJR010000023.1 coordinate 3,136, forward strand.
TGCGCTGCGCGACCTCTTGAAGGACGCACCGTTCTTGCACAAAAAGCTCGCGGAAGAAGCGGGCGTGCCTGAATTGATCGAGCGCAACGGCGTGATGCACGTGTTCCCGTCGCGCGGCAATTTCGACAGTGATCTCGGCTGGCGCCTGCGCAAGCGCGTCGGTGTTGAATGGCTCGAGCTCAACGCCGACGAGATGCGCCAGCGCGAGCCGGACCTGCATCCGCGCTACACCTTTGGCGTGGTGGTGGAGGAGGCCGGCCGCTGCCGCAATCCCGGCGCTTATGTCGCAGCGCTCGCCAATCACGCGCTCGCCAGCGGTGCGAAGCACGTGCGCGCCAAGGCGACAGGGCTAAAACTCTCCGGCGACAAGCTCGTCGCCGTCGTTACCGAAACCGGCGAGATCGCTTGCGATGCCGCAGTGGTGGCGGCGGGCGCCCGCTCGAAGCAACTTACTGCGTCCGTCGGCGATCCGCTGCCGCTCGAGACCGAACGCGGCTATCATGTCATGATCGAGAACCCGGAATCGGGGCCGCGCAGCTCGATGATGGCGTCCGATGCCAAGATGGTGGTGAACTGGACCGACAGCGGCCTGCGCGCTGCCGGCACGGTCGAGATCGCCGGCCTCGAAGCCGCGCCAAACTGGAAGCGAGCCGAAATCCTGCGCAACCACCTCATCAGCATGTTCCCCAAGCTGCCGAAGGACATGCCAGCCTCGCGCGTCAAGACCTGGTTCGGTCATCGTCCGAGCATGCCGGATGGACGACCCTGCATCGGCCATGCGCGGGCCTCGCGCGATATCGTCTATGCCTTCGGCCATGGCCACATCGGCCTGGTCGGCTCGGCGCGTACCGGCCGTCTGGTCGCGCAGCTCCTCAGCGGCAAGCAGCCTGAGATTCCGCTGGCGCCGTTCGCACCCGATCGTTTCCTCTGAGATCGCAACATGAATCCTCCAGCCGATTCGTCCTCCCGCATTGCCCGTGGCGGCAAGGTCATCTATGGCGCGCCGCTCGGTATTTTGATGCTGGAAGCGCGCTTTCCGCGCATCCCCGGCGACATGGGTAACGGCACGACCTGGCCGTTCCCCGTGCTTTACCGCGTGGTGAGTGGCGCTTCGCCGGAGAAAGTGGTGCTGAAGGGCGCAGCCGGCCTGCTGCCCGATTTCATCGATGCCGCGAAAGACCTGGTGCGGCTCGGGGCCGAAGCCATCACCACCAATTGCGGCTTCCTCTCGTTGTTCCAGAAGGAGATCGCGGCCGCCGTCGGCGTGCCGGTTGCGACCTCGTCGCTGATGCAGGTGCCGTGGGTGCAGGCGACCTTGCCGCCCGGCAAGCGCGTCGGCCTCGTCACGGTGTCGGGCTCGACGCTCTCGCCCGCCCATCTCGAAGGTGCCGGCGTGCCGCTCGATACGCCGCTGGTCGGCACCGAAAACGGCAAGGAGTTTTTTCGCGTCCTGATCAAGGCCGAGAAGGACGATATGGACGTGGCGCAAGCCGAGCGCGACGTGGTCGAGGCCGGCAAGCAGCTCGTCGCGAAGAATCCGGAGGTCGGCGCCATCGTGCTCGAATGCACCAACATGCCGCCTTACGCCGCAGCGCTCCAGGCCGAGGTCGGGTTGCCGGTCTATGACATCTATTCCATGATCACCTGGTTTCATGCCGGACTGCGCCCGCGCGTCTTTGCGTGAACGCGTCCGTGAGATCGTCACAAGTCCTGGAGTGAACCCATGAAGCTAACCGGCAAGGTCGCCGCCATCACCGGCGCGGCGCGCGGCATTGGCAAGGCTTGCGCGAAGAGATTCCTGGACGACGGCGTCAAGGTCGTCATCTCGGATGTCGATGCCGACGGCTTGGCCGCCACGGCGGCCGAGCTCGGACGGCCGGATGCCTTGCGCACCGTGGTCGCCAATGTCGCCGCGCGCGCGGACGTGGATCATCTTGTCGCAACTGCTGCCAAGGAATTCGGCCGGCTCGACATCATGGTCAACAATGCCGGCGTGGCCCGCAATCAGGACCTTCTCGATATCTCCGAGCAGGATTTCGACGACGTCATCGCCATCAATCTGAAAGGCGCGTTCTTCGGCGTGCAGGCGGCGGCGAAGCAGATGATCGCGCAGGGCGGCGGCGGGGTCATCATCAACATGTCCTCGGTGAACGCGCTGCTGGCAATTCCGACGCTCGCGACCTACGCCATCTCCAAGGGCGGCATGAAGCAGCTCACCTCCGTCGCCGCCGTCGCGCTCGCCCCGCACAACATCCGCGTCGTCGCGGTCGGGCCCGGCACGATCCTGACCGACATGGTGGCTTCGGCGATTTATACGTCCGAGGATGCGCGCAAGACCGTGCTATCGCGCACGCCCGCGGGCCGCGGCGGCGAGCCGAGCGAGGTCGCCTCGGTCGTGGCGTTCCTGGCCAGTGACGATGCCTCCTACATCACCGGGCAGACGATCTATCCGGATGGCGGCCGGCTGATCCTGAACTACACGGTGCCGGTGAAGGAGAAGTAGGGCTGGAAAGTCGGCCCACATGCGCTGTCATCGCCCGGCCCGTGAATCCATCCCCCCTTCGCGGGGCATGACAGCAGTTGTGAGGCGGCGGTTTGCCTCTTACTCCGCCGCAACCGTCATCCTGTGTCCGAGCCGCTTCGAGATGCCGCCGGCGCAGTCGCGCAGCGCATGCCCGATCGGGCTGTCCCAGCGCGCATCAAAGGTGCCCTCCGGGCCCATCGCGGTGATGACCAGCGCGACGTGGCCGGAATGATCGAAGACCGGTGCTGCGAACGCATTGACGCCGGGCAGAGGATCGCCGAGCGCGCGGGCGAGGCCATGCTTGCGAACCTCCGTGAGCATCTCGGCGATCTTCGCGCCTTTCACCGCGCGCTTGGGATTGTAGCCGACCCCGTGGCGGTCGAGGCCGCTTTCGAGCGCGGCATTGATCGTGTTCTCCGGTAGGAAGGCGGCGAAGGCCCGGCCGGTCGCGGTCTCCAGCAGCGCCATCACCGAGCCGGCCCGCATCACGATGTGGACGGGCTGGGCCGGCTCTTCCAGTTGCACCACGGTGGGACCGTGCGTGCCCCAGACCGCGAGCGAGACCGCGTGGCCGATCTGGCTTGCAAGGCTAGCGATCCTGGGACGTGCGATGCGCACACCGGAGAGGCGGCGCAGGCTGATCAGGCCGAGCTCCAGCGCCAGCGCGCCGATCTCGTAGCGGCCGGTGGTCTCGTCCTGCTCGATCAATCCGATGCGCGAGAAGCTGGCGAGATAGGGATGCGCCTTGGCCGGCGTCATGCCGGCTTCGCGGGCGAGATCGCGCAGCATCATCGGCTCGCCGCTGCTTGCGAGCGCGCGGAGCAGTTCTCCGCCGACCTCGATCGACTGGATGCCGCGGCTTGCCCTCTTCATGCGCCTCCTGACGTGCGTCCGCTTACGCCGCCTTGCGCTTGGCGGCGCTGTCGGCAAGGTGTCGTCCGGCAATGTAGCCGAAGGTCAGCGCCGGCCCAAGCGTGATGCCGGCGCCGGGATAGTTGCCGCCCATGATGCTCGCCATGTCGTTGCCGGCGGCATAGAGCCCCGGAATCACCCGACCTTCGGCGTCGAGCGCGCGCGCGTTCTCGTCGGTGACAATGCCGGCATAGGTGCCGAGATCGCCGATCACCATCTTGATGGCGTAAAACGGGCCGTGCTCGATCGGCGCGACGCAGGGATTCGGGCCGTGCAGCGCATCGCCCTGGTAGCGATTATAAGCCTTCGAGCCCTTGCCGAAGGCGGCATCCTGGCCCTGTGGCGCGGTCGCATTGAATTGCTTGACGGTCTCGGTGAACGCCTTGGCATCGATCCCGGCCTTCGCCGCGAGCGCTTCCAGCGTGTCGCCACGCATGAGGTAACCGGTCTTGAGGTGATGGCCGAGCGGCATCGGGAAGGGCGGCACGCAGCCGAGGCCGTATTTGCGCAGCGTTTTGTGATCGCAGACCAGAAACGCCGCGATCTCTTCGCCGGGCTTGGCCGCCTTCACCATGGCCTGGACGAAGTCGTGATAGGAATTGCCCTCGTTGGTAAAGCGCTTGCCGTCGCGCATCACCGCGATCACGCCGGGCTTGGCGCGGTCGATGAAATGCGGCATCACGCCCTTCGAGCCGTCCTTGCGCGTGGTCAGCGACACCGGCACCCAGGCGGCCGCGTTCGGCAGGCGATCCTCGACATGCCCGCCGGCACTTTCCGCAAGGCGCAGGCCGTCACCAATGTTGCCGGTCGGTCCCGGCGAATGGTGCTCATTGCCCGTCGGCGCATGTGGAAACAGCTTTCTGCGCCGCTCGACATCGTGGGGAAAGCCACCGCAGGCGAGCACGACGCCCTGGCGCGCGCGGACGCGCACATCGCGTCCCTCGCGCGAAACGATTGCGCCGGTCACGGTACCGTTCTCGACCGAGAGCTCGCGCACCGGCGAGGACAGCCACATCGGAATCTTCAGGTCGAGCGCGGATTTCGCCAGCCGTCCTGCGAGCGCATTGCCGTTGGTGAGCGTCATGCCGCGGCCGTAGCGCAGCACGTCCATGAGATGACGTGACAGGCGCTTGGCGACATAGGCCGCCGAGGTCAGCGACTTCGTCACGCGCATGAAGTGGATGATCTCCTTGCCGGAGCCGAGCATCATGCCGAACACGGTCAGTTCGGGCAGGGGCATGCCGAGGGTCTTGATGAGGTCGCCGAGCTCGCGGCCGTCGAATGGGCGCGTTACCATGGAGCGGCCGCCCTGCGCACCGCCGGGCGCCTCGGCATGGTAGTCGGGAAACACCAGCGGCATGTCGAAGCGCAGCGCGGTCTTGGTGGTGAAGAAATCGACCGCTTCGGGGCCGGCGCTGAGGAATGCATCGACCCGCGCGGCGTCGTAATTGTTGCCGGCTTCGTGGCGGAGATAGGTGCGGGCCTGCTCCGGCGTCTCCTCGATGCCGTAAGCCCTGGCGAGCGAGGTGCCGGGAATCCAGAGCCAGCCGCCGGAGCGGGCGGTGGTGCCGCCGAAGCGCGGCTCCTTCTCGACAATGAGCACGTCGAGGCCGCGATAACGCGCGGTGATTGCCGCCGACATGCCGGAGGCGCCCGATCCGGCCACGAGCACATCGCACTCGTAAGTCTCAATTGTGCTTTGGTCGCTGCCGGTCATCTGGATCTCACTTCTTCAGGAGCGGACATTTGGACTCGGAGACCGGGCGAAAGGCGTCCTCGCCCTTCACAGTCTTGACGATGTCCAGATAATCCCACGGCTCTTTGGACTGCTCGGGCGACTTCACCTTGGCGAGATACATGTCGCGGATGACGCGACCGTCCTCGCGCAAGCGTCCGCCATGGACGAATGTATCCTCGATCGGCAGCTCGCGCATCTTGGCCATGACCTTGGCGGAATCGTCTGTTCCGGCGGCTTTGATGGCTTTGAGATAATGCAACACCGAGCCGTAGACGCCGGTCTGGATCATGGTCGGCATCACCTTGGTGCGCTCGTAGAACTTCTTCGACCAGGCCCGGGTCGCCTCGTCCATGGCCCAGTATGAGGCCGTGGTCATATAGGTGCCCTGCGCGGCCTTGAGGCCGATCGCGTGCACGTCGGTGTCGAACATCAACAGGCCGACCAGCTTCTGGCCGCCCTGCACCAGCCCGAATTCGCCCGACTGCTTGATGGCGTTGTCGGTATCCTGGCCGGCATTGGCGAACGCGACCACGTCGGACTTCGAGCTCTGGGCCTGGAGCGCGAAGGAGGAGAAGTCGGCCGTATTGGTCGGGTGCTTGACGCCGCCGAGCACCTTGCCGCCCATCTCGTTGATGAAGCGGGTTGCGTCCTTCTCGAGCTGCTGGCCGAAAGCGTAGTCGGCGGTGATGAAATACCAGGACTTGCCGCCTTCCTTGATCACGGCGGAAGCCGTCACCTTCGACAGCGCGTAGGTGTCGTAGGTGAAATGCACGGTGTTGGGGCTGCACAGCTCGTCGGTCAGCGAGCTCGCGCCGGGGCCCGAGAGCAGGGCGATCTTATTGCGTTCGCGCACCATGTTGTGAACGGCGATGGCGATGCCGGAATTGGGGATGTCGACGACGGCGTCGACCTTGCCGTTGTCGAACCAGCCGCGCACGATCTGCACGCCGACGTCGGTCTTCATCTGGTGGTCGGCGCTGATGATCTCGATCGGCTTGCCGAGCACGGTCGGCCCGAATTCCTCCACCGCCATCTTGGCGGCTTCGACCGAGCCAGGTCCGCTGTTGTCGCGGCCCCAGCTCGACAGGTCCGTCAGCACGCCGATCCGGACCGCGTCGTCCGAGACTTGTGCAGTAGCAGCAGACGTCATGGCCGCGAGCATGGCGTAAGCCAAAAGCCCTCTCATCGTCGTTCCCTCGCTTATTGGCCGCTTGGCGCGGCTGGTCTTGTGGCTGCAAGTTAGATAATAGCGAATGAATTTGTCAATGGCGAATGCGAGGCCGGATTTGGCAGTCAGGGTCCGTGCAGGACATGAGTTTGGAGCATCGGTGCTCATTCCAGCGCGATTTGGCGATGATGAGCACCGGAATCGACGGGCAGGGCACGGCAGCGACAGGGTCTCTGCGCCAGCGGAGAACTCGACGACGACGCATGTTGGCACGCTCGCGGTGTTCTCGACCTATGCGGTCGGCTTCACGGCGCGGCTGATCGGCGGCGCGACCATCGGGCACTATGGCGGCCGGCTCGGCCGCCTCATCGTCGCGGCGAGCAGGCGGGATTTGCCGCGTTCGGAAACACCAGGAAGGTGATGGTCGCCGGCGCGAGCCGGATTGCTCCTGCCGGTGTTGCGTGCGCCTCAAGCCGGGGCAATCTGCCATCGGCAGTCAGCGCGAGCGTCTTGTCGTTCAGCTGCACAATCGTGCCTTGCAACCGCGCCGCATGCAGTGCGTACCGTTCGGCTGAGTCCGAGAGCGTCAGCGGGCGCGATGCGCGGCGCGACGTGTTGATTGCGAGCAGCGACACCGCACCTGCCATGGTCGGATGGCAATGGGCGTAGAGATGAAGATCTGGTGAAGCGGCCCTGTCTGCATCGAGCACGATCTGTCCCATCAGCCGGCGCCAGAGCAGCGCAGCCCAGTAACTCGGCCGTGGCCGGAACGTGGCTTCGTCGAGCAGACCGTAGTCGCTGGCAGCGAGGGTGTTGTGCATCACCACCTGGACGCCGGCCTTCGCCAGGCGTCCGAGCTGGTCGAGATAGCGGAACGTGTCGAGAAAGGTCCGGTCCCATCGGCTGCCGCCGCAGGCCGCATCAGCCGTCTCAGTCAGCCAGATCGGCTTGCCCGGCTCGAATGTGTCGCGCAGCGCCTGGTAGGTCGCGCGTGTTGCATCCGTGCGTGCAAGCCATCCTTCCGAGAGCGCCTGCGCCGGATCATCGTGCCCGCCGCAGCGCGGCGAGATCGTGTTGTAGTGGTGATAGGAGAAGCGGTCGACGCCCGAACCGGATGCAGCGAGCAGATCGCGCGTGGTGATGCCCACCCCGGATGGCGATGGCGCGTCGCCAACGGAGCCTGGACCGAGGATCAAGGTCTCGGGCGAGTCGCGCCGCACCCAATCGCGGAAGATCTTGAAGTCGCGCCCATAGGCGGTCGCGTCATAGCCGGCCGGTGCGCCGTTGGTCGCTGCGAGCGTCGGCTCGTTCATGAATTCGGCGGCGGCGATGCGGCCGCCCAGCGCGCGCGTGGTGTCGATGAGCTGCTGCGCCTGATCCGGTTTCCACACCCCATCGGCATCGCGGCTGCCGGGACTGATCGCAAACGAGGTGACGATCTCGGCATCGACCGCGCGCGCGAACTCGACGACGCCGCGCCACTGGTGGTGGCTGAGTACGGAATTGAACCCCGGCGGCGGCTTTCCCGGCGCGTCGGCCAAGAACGTCGCATTGGCCCAGGTGCCGCTCACGCGCAGATAGGCCGGCGACAAGGCGGCGGCGAGCAGGCGCAGGCGTGCATTGGTCAGATCGATCGGCGGTCTTGCGCTGTAACGATCCCGCTGGTCGAAGGCCCGTGCCGTTCGCGGATAGGGCTTCCAGAACCGTCCGCCGGTCACCTCGACCATCTCGATGTTGTAGGACTGAAAGCGCGTATCGACCGTTCCGATCGCCTTCAAGTCCGCCGCCACGACGGGCCCGTCGCCGGCGCGCGCCACGCACATCGTTGCGGCCACGAGCAGCGCAATCGTCAGCGCGCATGCCGCTGCGCCACCGGTTGGGTGCTTTCGGGATTCCCGGCTGTCGTATGCGGCCCGGTGCTTCGTCATGCGTTGCCGGTCCGGATGCATGAGAGGCAACCCTGGTCTTTGCCAAGTTCGTCAATTTATCTCTATTTTACCCTGCGATCGATCCCGGGGGCTTCCGGGCCGCCTGCCGCCGGTGGCCTCGGGCAGGGAGGGGCGGGCCGTCAGCCGAGCATCAACCAGGGTGGGGCACAAAAAATTTGTGGCGGCCCCCTTGAAATTGATGTCGGTTTTTCTAAGTCGTTTTTCGCCGCGAGAGCGGTGTGCCGGATGCCAGAATCGGGTCCGGCACGGGCGCCGGGCTGGTCTTTTTAGGTCCGTCTGAAATCCCCGCCTTGCGCTCCTTCGTATCCATCTTGCTCTTTGGAGGACTTGGTATGAGGACCAGTTTCGACTTCGCGCCCCTGTGGCGCTCCACCATCGGCTTCGATCACCTGGCCGACCTTGTCGACAGCACACTGCGCCAGGCGACGGAGGACAATTATCCCCCCTACAACATCGAGCGTTCCGGCGAAGATCATTACCGGATCAGCCTTGCCGTCGCGGGCTTCGGCGCCAACGACATCACGGTGACGGCCGAACAGAACGCGCTCACGATCGAAGGCAGAAAGCCCGAGGGCGCTCCGCGCGAGTACCTGTATCAGGGCATCGCCGCGCGTCCTTTCCGCCGCGTGTTCAACCTCGCCGACTATGTCCAAGTGAAGCAGGCCTCCTTCCAGGACGGGCTCCTGATCATCGACCTCGTCCGCGAGGTTCCGGAAGCCATGAAGCCGCGCCGGATCGCGATCAACGGCGGTACACCTGCGGCATCGCAGATCGAGCAGAAGAAAGCAGCCTAAGCATTCGATCGAGCGAACGGCGGAACGCGGCGCTAGGATGCGCGCCGCGCTCCCCGATGCATGGAGGAGAGAACCATGGCTTTTCGTGATCTCATTCCCTGGTCGAGGAACCAGGAGCTCGCGCCTGCGCGCGATAACTTCGATCCGTTCCTGACGCTTCATCGCGAGATGAACCGTCTGTTCGACGATGTCTTCCGCGGCTTCGGCGGGACCAGCCTGTCGCCGCTGATGGAGGGCCGTTTCGGCTGGCCAAAGGTCGAACTCAGCGAGACCGACAAGACGCTAACCGTTTCGGCCGAACTTCCCGGACTGGAGGAGAAGGACGTCCAGGTCGAGATCGCCAATGGCGTCCTGACGCTCCGCGGCGAGAAAAAAGCCGAGCGCAACGGCGAAGGCAGATACTTTACCGAGCGCTATTACGGTGCTTTCGAGCGGCAGATCCCGCTGGAGGGCGTCGAGGAGGACAAGGCCGAGGCGTCATTCAAGAATGGCGTCCTGACCGTGTCGCTGCCAAAGTCGGAAAAAGCACGCGAAGGCGTCAAGCGCATCGCGATCAACACTCATTAGCATCAATCACGGACGGCGGCGGTCGGCGCCGCCGTCCATCGTCAACAAACCCGTCCCTTGGAAAGGAGCATGAGGGGAGGACCGATGACCAACGTGAACACCAATGCCGGCACTCTCAACCCGCTGTTTCATCCCGCTGCCCATTACGACTCGCCTGCCGACGTCCTGAATGCCGAGGAACTCTCCACGCCGGAGAAGCGGATCATCCTGTCATCCTGGGCCTCGGACATGTACGCGGTCGAATCCTGTCCCGCTCTGCGCGAGATACCAGGCATGAGCCACACCGTACGGCTCGCCGATATTCTGACGGCGTTGCGCCGGCTCGACGGCGACAATGACAATGATGACCCGCCGCGCGGGGGCGGCGTCCCGATGCGGTTGCGGCGGCCCTGGGCCGCCGCCGAGAGGCAAGCCGCATGATGCTCACGCACACTGTTCTGACGCTCGTGCTGATCGGTCAGGCCTCGGCGGCCTTCGCCGTTCCTTATCTGGCCATGCACGGTCTCATCGCCGCGCCGCGTGACTGAGGCCACAAAGTTCTTTCATTCAAATCCTGGGCTAGGCGGCAGGTGACGAAGATGAATGCTGTGCGTTTGCTTTCGCTGGCGTTGCTGTTGCTGACGCTCACAGCATCGCAGCCCGCCGCTGGCCAAATTCCGGACCTGAAGACGGGCGGCTCGGTGCCGACCCTGGCGCCGCTGGTGCGTCAGGTGACGCCGGCCGTGGTCAACATCTCCGTGCATGGCCGCGTGCGCGAGGACAATCCGCTCTATCGCGACCCGCTCTTCCGCGAGTTCTTCGACGTCCCCCGGCAGATCGAGAAGGAGGTCAACGCGACCGGCTCGGGGGTCATCGTCGATGCCCAGCGCGGTTACGTACTCACCAACAATCACGTGGTCGAAGGCACCTCCGCCGTTCAGATCACCACCAAGGATGGCCGGCAGTTCTCCGCGAAGGTCATCGGCCGCGATCCGCCGACGGACGTTGCGGTGCTCCAGATCCAGAACCCGGCCGGGCTCAAGGCGCTTTCCTTCGGCGACAGCGACGCGCTCGAAGTCGGCGATTTCGTGCTTGCGATCGGCAACCCGTTCGGCCTCGGCCAGACCGTGACGTCCGGCCTCGTCAGCGCGCTGGGCCGGACCGGACTCGGCAAGCAGGGTTATGAGGACTTTATCCAGACCGATGCTGCGATCAATCCGGGCAATTCCGGCGGGGCGCTGGTCAGCCTGCGCGGAGAACTGGTGGGCATCAACTCGGCCATCATCTCGCCGGCCGGGGGCAATGTCGGCATCGGCTTTGCAATTCCGGTCAACATGGCGCGGAAGGTGATGGAGCAGATCGTCGCCAAGGGCCGCGTCGAGCGCGGCCGGATCGGCATTTCGCTGAAGGACCTGCATCCATCAGTCAACAAGGGATTCAACGAAGGTGCCGTCATCGCGGAGATTGCGGCGGATTCGCCGGCGCAACAGGCAGGCCTGCGCAAGGGCGATATCATCACCAGGGCCGACGACCGCCCGATCCGCACCGCCACCCAACTCCGCAACACGATCGGCCTTGCGCGCATCGGCGAGGAGGTCAAACTCGTCCTGCTGCGCAATGGGACCCCGCTAACGGCAGTCGTGAAAGTCGCCCCCGCGCCCGAAACAAGCAGTGCCGCCGCTGGCAACCGTTTCGTCCGTTAGCGGGTTCGCACCGCGCGGTATCCAGCAAGCCGCGCCGATCCATGTTGCTGGCACACCGAATATCGACTATCAGCCGGATCGGCGCGCATGACGCTGCCCAAGCAAAGGCAAAGGGAGCACCCGAGATGACCTCACCCACGCGACGTGATTTGCTCGCAACCGCTGCGGCGGCTACCGCCGTTTCGATGACCGAGGTCGCATCGGCCGCCGCGCAGGGCGGACCCAAGCCGATCTTTCCGGTGCCGATGGTGACGATCCCGATCGTCGGCGAGACCCAGGTGTTCCAGGTGCGCCGCATCTACTGCATCGGCCGCAATTATGCGGCGCACGCGATCGAGCGCGGCTCGGATCCGAACCGCGAGCCGCCGTTCTTCTTCCAGAAGCCGACCGACGCGATTCAGAACGTCGCGATCGGCGAGGTCGCCGATCATCCCTATCCGTCGCTGACCAAGAACTATCATCACGAGGTCGAGCTGGTTGCGGCGCTGAAATCCGGCGGCACCAACATTCCGGTCGAGAAGGCGCTCGACCATGTCTATGGCTATGCGCTCGGGCTCGACATGACCCGGCGCGATCTTCAGAACGGCATGGCCGCGGAGAAGAAGCCCTGGGAGATCGGCAAGAGCTTTGATCATGCGGCCGTGCTCGGTCCGATTCACCCGGCAAGCAAGACCGGCCATTTCGAGAAGGGTGCGATCTCGCTGGCAGTCAACGGCACCGTCCGGCAGAACTCCGATCTCAGCAAGATGATCTGGAGTGTCGCCGAGCAGATCGCAAAACTGTCGGAAGCGTTCGAGCTGAAGGCCGGCGACATCATCTATTCCGGCACGCCGGAGAATGTCGGCCCGGTGGTGAAAGGCGACGTGCTCGTGTGCAAGCTCGAGGGTCTGCCGGACATGTCGATCAGGATCGTCTAGCAGTTGCGCTGAGTGGCCCGCGTGGAGCCCCGGTTGACGGCACAAGAGCTGCTAACGCCGAGTTCCATCGATTGCCCTTGGTTGGCCGGCAAGCGAACTTGGTACGGCCATATTTGAGCAGGAGTGGTCTGTCGCGAGGGAGGCGCTCCGATGAACAAAGCCGTGATCACCGCTATTGCAATGCTGATTTTTGTGCCGGCGAGCGCAGTTGCGCAGGAGCGCGCGGGCGATGCAGCGCTCGGCGCCCTATCCGGTGCGGTCGTACTGGGTCCGGTCGGCGCCGTCGCCGGAGCGCTGGTTGGTTATACCGCCGGACCTTCGATCGCCCGGTCCTGGGGCCTGAGAGGTTCGCCGTCGGCAAGACACCGGCAGCCGCCACGTCGCGCGGCCGCGACCCGCGTCCCACCGCGCACGCGCGAGGCGATGGCTGCCAATGGCCAGACGAGCGCTGCCGGCAACCCGACCCCGCCGGCTCAAGCCGCGCCTGCCGTGCCGGCCCAGACCTCGGCTCCGCCCGTTCAGGGGTTCGACTGAGGCGCGGCTTCAACCGACACACCTTCGGCAGGTTGAAGGTCGCCCGCGCGGCCAGCCGAAGTGACGGCGATCTAGGGTTGGCCCAGGATCTTCTTCGCGGCGCGAAGATGCGGCTTGTCGATCATCTGGCCGTCGAGCCGCAGCGTGCCGGCATTGGGATTGCTCGCGAATGCCGCGATTACCTTCTCCGCCCATATACGTTCGGCCTCCGTCGGCTCGAAGGCCGCGTTGACGACATCGACATGCTTGGGATGGATCAGCGCCTTGGCTGAAAAACCGTCGCGTCGTGCCGCGCGCGTCTCGGCGTCGAGGCCGGCGAGATTGTCGATGTCGGTATAGACGGTGTCGATCGGCGCAACCTCGGCCGCGGCCGCCGCCATCAGGCAGAGATCGCGCGCGAGCCGATAGGGGCTGTGGAACACGCCGCCCGAGGCTTTCTCGGTGGCGCCGAGCGAAGCCGAGAGGTCTTCGGCACCCCACATCAGTCCAGCGAGGCGAGGGGAGCAGCCTTTGTAGCTGCCAAGCCCGAAGATGGAGCCGGCGGTCTCCGCCGCGACGCAGACGATGCGCGTCGCGCCGACCGCGATGCCGGCCGCCGCCTCGAACGCTTCGAGCCAGGTCGCCACCTGCCGCACATCGTCGCCGCCTTGCGATTTCGGCAGCACGATGCCGTCGGGCTTGCCCGGCATCACCGTGGCGAGATCGGCGAGCGTCATTCCGGTGTCGAGCGCGTTGACACGGACATAGAGCTGGTGCGGGCCGCGAGAGCCCTTCAGCATCGCCAGCGTCAACCCGCGCGACTCCTCCTTCTTCTCGGCGACGACGGAATCCTCGAGATCTATGATCAGCGCGTCGGCCTTGCCTTCGCTCGCTTTCTCGAATTTGCGCGGGGAATCACCCGGCACGAACAGCATCGAACGCATCAGACCGGCCTCTTGTGCATCATCGCCATGCGCCGGCATTTGCCGACGATCTCGTCGTTCTGGTTGAGGGCGTGGTGCTCGAACTCGACGATGCCCGCCCTCGGGCGCGATTTCGATTCCCGCAACGAAAGCACCTTCGTCGTCGCCCGCAACGTGTCGCCGTGGAAGACCGGCTTTGGAAAAGTGACGTCGGTCATGCCGAGATTGGCAACGGTGGTCCCGAGAGTCGTATCATAGACCGTCATGCCGATCATGATACCGAGGGTGTAAAGACTGTTGAAAATGCGCTGGCCGAACTCGGTCTTCTCGGCGAAATGCGCATCGATGTGCAGCGGCTGCGGATTGAGCGTCAGCAGGCTGAACAGGGTGTTGTCCATCTCCGTGACGGTCCGGGTCAGCGGATGCCTGAACTCTTGGCCTACGGAGAAGTCCTCGAAATAAAGCCCGGCCATCGCGGTTTCCCTCCTTGCGAAATAACGACGCGCTCGCACCGTCGCGCCGCATGACCCTATGCATGGTACACGCACTTGGCAGGCAAATTCACGTATCTGTACTGAGATTTTCGAGCTAAAGAACGCAAGCGAGGGAAGGTCCGGTGCGGCAATCTTCCATCGCCGGTTGGGTGGGCTCAAAGATCGGGCACGTGAGTCGCCGCGGCTCCTAGCACGGAGATCAAGAACATGGATTTCGCGCTCACCGATCAGCAGGAAGCCATTCGCGACGCCATCGCCAAGATCTGCGAAGGCTTTCCCGACGCCTATTGGCTGAAGAAGGATCACGACGGCGGCTTCCCGCACGACTTTCACAAGGCGCTGGCAGATGCCGGCTGGCTCGGCATCTGCGTGCCGGAGGAGTATGGCGGCTCCGGGCTAGGCATTACCGAAGCCGCGATCATGATGCGCACCATCGCGGAATCCGGTGCCGGCATGTCCGGCGCGTCCGCGGTGCATATCAACGTGTTCGGACTCAATCCCGTCGTCGTGTTCGGCACCGAGGAGCAGCGCAAGCGCATGCTGCCGCCGATGGTCGAGGGTCGCGAGAAAGCCTGTTTCGCAGTGACCGAGCCCAACACCGGTCTCAACACCACTCAACTCAAGACCCGCGCGGTCGCCAAGAACGACCGCTACATCGTCAACGGCCAGAAGGTGTGGATCTCGACCGCGCAGGTCGCGCACAAGATCCTGCTGCTGGCGCGCACCACGCCGCTGGAAGAGGTGCGCTCGCCGACCCACGGCCTCAGCCTGTTCTACACCGATTTCGACCGCAACAAGATCAAGGTCCACGAGATCGAGAAGATGGGCCGCAAGATCGTCGATTCCAACGAGCTGTTCTTCGAGGACTTTGAAATTCCGATGGAGGATCGGATCGGCGAGGAAGGCAAAGGCTTCGAGTACATCCTCGAAGGCATGAACCCGGAGCGTATCCTGATCGCGGCGGAAGCGGTCGGTCTCGGCAAGCTCGCGCTATCGCGTGCGACCGAATACGCCAAGACGCGTGTGGTGTTCAACCGGCCCATCGGCAAGAACCAGGGCATCCAGCATCCGCTGGCGGTGAACTGGGTCGAGCTCGAGGCGGCCTGGCTGATGGTGATGTCGGCGGCCTGGCAATACGACAAGCGCATGCCCTGCGGCGCTGCCGCCAATGCGGCAAAGTATCTCGCCGGCGAGGCAGGCTTCTCGGCTTGCGAGCAGGCGGTGATGACCCATGGCGGCTTCGGCTATGCCAAGGAATTCCACGTCGAGCGCTATTTGCGCGAGATCCTGATCCCGCGCATCGCGCCGGTCAGTCCGCAGCTCGCGCTCAGCTTCATCGCGGAAAAGGTGCTTGGCCTCGCCAAGTCTTACTGAGCGACTCTTCCGGCGCAAACTCAAAAGGCCGTTCCTATTCGGCGGCGATCCGTTCCATGGCCATGGCACGAAGCCGGGCGCGCTGAATCTTGACGCCATTGGCGCTGTCGGTGACGGGGAAGGCATCCACGATATAGACCCGCGCCGGCACCTTGTAGCCGGCGAGCCGCTCGCGCAGATGGGCGATCAGCGCTTCCTGTCGCGGCGGCTCTCCAGCTGGGATCACGAAGGCGACGCAGCGGGCCTGTCCCTTCAGGTCGATCGCGACCACCTGGGCGTCGGCGACACCGGCGCACGATTTGAGCTCGTCTTCGATCTCGCCGGGCGCGACCAGGAAGCCGCCGAGCCGCATCGCATCGCCGGCACGGGTCTCGTAGACGAACGAACCATCACCGCGCAGCCGGCCGATGTCGCCGGTGCGGAAGAAGCCATCGGCGGTGATCGGTTCCCGCGTCGCCTCGGGATTGTTGAAGTAGCCGAGGAAGCACGACGGCGCGCTGATCTCGATCTCGCCGGAGACGCCCTGGGCCGCAAGCTCGCCGGTCTCGACATCGCGGATGCGGATTTTTGCGTCCGGTGACATCGGCCAGCCGCCGCCTTCGATGCGATCGGCGAAGGCATCGCTGCCGCGGCCGATCGAGAACAGCGCCTGCACCTCGCTCGAACCGTACAAGCCGAACAGCGGCATGCCGCGCATCTCGGCCTCCGCGGCCAGCTCGCGCCAGCCGGGCTGGAATGCGGCGAAGCCGCAGATTTCGAGATGCGGAAACGGTCGTGGTGCATCGGTGAGCGCGAGGATGCGGCGGAACATCTCGTCCGAGCCGAATGAATGCGTGATCCTGCACTCCCCCGGGATTCGCACGGCCGGCGCCGCCTCGAAAGCATCGAGTACATGGATGGTCGCGCCCGCTGCGATGAAACCGAGCAGGCTCGTCATGCCAAAAGTGCCGCATAACGGCAGCATCGCCAGCAGCGAATGGCGCTGCGGATCAAGCTGCAGCGCCTTGGCGACGGACGCGGCATGCGTGGCCAGCGTCCGCTGCGAATGGGCGACGAGCTTCGGGCCCTTGGTCGTGCCCGACGTCGTGTACAGCAGGACGGGCAGATCGACGTCCTCCTGAGCCGGCGGGGCAGGCGGATAGGACCTGTCGAAGGCGTCGAACCGCACACTCGGCCATTGCGCGGGGATCGCGGTCTTGCCCACGACGGCAAGCTGTTGCAGCCCGGGCACCTCGTCCTTGGCGACATCGGCGAGAATGGCGGCAAAATCGATCGAGCGAAACGCGGCCTCGATCACCATGAGCTTGGCACCGGACAGGCGGAGCAGATGCGCGACCTCCGCACTGCGATAGCGCGTATTGACGGCAGCGACGACCGCGCCTAGGCGGGCGGCGGCGAACAGCAGCGCGAGCCATTCGATCCGGTTGACCAGCCAGACCGCGACGACGTCGCCCCTCCCGATGCCCTGCGCGGCGAGCCAGGCGGCGGTCTGCTCGATCCTTCTTGAGAGCTCCGCACGCGAGATCGGCGTGCCATCGAACACGAGGACGCGACTGGCCGCCTCGGTCGGGATCAGCGCTTGCAGCGAATATCTGTCGATCAGCATGGCGATCGGAGTAACCCGATCGTGCAAAGCTGTCTACTTGGTGCCGAACATCCGATCGCCGGCGTCGCCCAGGCCCGGCACGATGTAGCCGTGGTCGTTGAGCCGCTCGTCGATCGCGGCGGTCCAGACCGGCACGTCGGGATGCTCGCTCTGGAACTGCGCGATGCCCTCGGGCGCGGCCAAGAGGCAGACGAAGCGGATGTCGCGGGCACCGCGCGCCTTGAGCAGGGACGCGCCGGCGCAGGCCGAATTGCCGGTGGCCAGCATCGGGTCCATCAGAATCACGGTGCGATCGGACAGGTCCTGCGGCGCCTTGAAGTAATATTCCACGGCTTGCAACGTCTCGGGGTCGCGGTACAGCCCGATATGAGCGATGCGCGCCGAGGGCATCAGCGCCAGCATGCCGTCGAGGAAGCCAACGCCCGCGCGCAGGATCGGCGCCAGGGTGAGCTTCTTGCCGGCGATCTTCGGCGCCTGCATCGGGGCGATCGGCGTCTCGATGTCCACCAGCTCCAGCGGCAGGTCGCGCGTCACCTCGTAGCCGAGCAGCATCCCGATCTCGTTCAGGATCTCGCGAAAGCTCTTGGTCGAGCGGTCCTTCTCGCGCATCAAGGAGAGCTTGTGCTGGACCAAGGGGTGGGCGACCACGTTGACGCTGCTTGTGCTCATAAAACCGCTCTACACGGTTCCGTGAAATTGCGCCAGATCGGCCGAGTCTTTTCCGCGGGATATGCGGCCTCAACCGGGCATCGCGGCCGCGCTGCGCGCCTCAGGACGGTCGCGGTGACCGCCTGCTCGAGATTTCCCTTCAGTAGTTGCATGCTACTTGTTCGGGGCGGGCGCCGCGCCGATCGTGGCGTCTCGACTGCGGCGTCCAGCAGTCCGGTAGCTCACGCTCGCGCGACAGCGCACAATGCCACTCGCCGT
Organism: Bradyrhizobium sp. 179; assembly: GCF_023073535.1. Lineage (NCBI taxonomy): Bacteria > Pseudomonadati > Pseudomonadota > Alphaproteobacteria > Hyphomicrobiales > Nitrobacteraceae > Bradyrhizobium > Bradyrhizobium sp. 179. The sequence continues at coordinate 21,224 of NZ_JADPJR010000023.1, forward strand.
CGTCATAGGCGATGCGGCGGACCTGCCACATCGGCTTTCGACAGGACGACAAGCGTGTGTCGCTAGCCCCCGCCACCAGCCTTTATGAGATTCCTATAACTTCGTCATAGCCCTCATCTCGAAAACCTATGCCCGTGGTGTCACTTCAGCGCGGTCAAAGTCCGGGCCGGTGCTCCGCGGAAATGCGCCTGCGTTTCCTTCGAGCCTCGTCGGATCCCCGAGAAGCGGTTGCGCCTGACATCAGGGCGCAACGAGGAGTATCTCCATGATGGACATTCTGATGCTGGCGCTGGCCTTCGGCCTGTTCGCGTTCGCGATCGGCTACACCTATACCTGCGAACGGCTGTGACGGAGCGGATCATGATCTTCGATTATGCCCTCGCCGGTACCGTTTCGTTCGGCCTCCTGGCCTATCTCACCTATGCGCTGCTGCGGCCCGAGCGGTTCTGAGCCGTGCTGCTGATTCTCGAATTGTTGCTGGCGGATGCCATGCTCGTCGCCAGCCTGCTGACGGTGCTTCTGCCTCTGCTGCGCCGGCGCCATGCCTGAAGGGTTGATTCCATGACTATGATCGGTTGGCTCCAGATCATTCTGTTTTGCGCCATTATCGTTGCGCTCGCAAAACCGCTCGGCGGGTACATGACGCGCGTGTTCAACGGCGAGCGCACCTTGCTGTCGCCGGTGCTGCGTCCGATCGAGGCCGGCATCTACTGGATCTCCGGCGTCGACGAGAAGCGCGAGCAGCATTGGCTGACCTATACGGTCGCCATGCTGCTGTTCCATATCGCCGGTTTCCTCGTCATCTACGGCGTGATGCGGCTTCAGGCCGTGCTGCCGTTCAATCCGGCCGGGCAGGGCGCGGTCGCCGAGGATCTCTCCTTCAACACCGCGGTCTCCTTTATCACCAACACCAACTGGCAGAACTACGGCGGCGAGAGCACGCTGTCCTATCTCGTGCAGATGCTCGGCCTGACGCACCAGAACTTCCTGTCGGCCGCGACCGGCATCGCGCTGGCGATGGCTCTGATCCGCGGCTTCTCGCGCGCCTCGATGCGCACGGTCGGCAATTTCTGGGTCGACGTCACCCGGTGTACGCTCTATGTGCTGCTGCCGATCTGCGTCGTCTATGCGCTGTTCCTGGTCTGGCAGGGCATGCCGCAGACGCTCGGGCCGTATATCGAGGCGACGACGCTCGAAGGCGCCAAGCAGACCATCGCGGTCGGCCCGGTCGCTTCCCAGGTCGCGATCAAGATGCTCGGCACCAACGGTGGCGGCTTCTTCAACGCCAACGCCGCTCATCCCTTCGAGAACCCGACCGCGCTGTCGAACTTCGTGCAGATGCTCTCGATCTTTGCGCTCGGCGCCGCGCTCACCAACGTATTTGGCCGCATGGTCGGCGACCAGCGCCAGGGCTGGGCGATCCTCTCTGTGATGGGCGTGCTGTTTCTGGCCGGCGTCGGCATCGCCTATTGGGCGGAGGCAAACGGCACCGCGACGCTCCATGCGCTGGGTTTGACCGGCGGCAATATGGAGGGCAAGGAGGTCCGGTTCGGCATCATCGCATCCTCGCTATTTGCCGTCGTCACCACGGCCGCTTCGTGCGGCGCAGTCAACGCGATGCATGACAGTTTTACCGCGCTCGGCGGCATGATCCCGCTGATCAACATGGAGCTCGGCGAAATCATCGTCGGCGGCGTTGGCGCCGGCATGTACGGCATGCTGCTGTTCGTCATCCTCGCGATCTTCGTCGCGGGCCTTATGGTTGGCCGCACCCCGGAATATGTCGGCAAGAAAATCGAGGCGCGTGAGGTCAAGATGGCTATGCTGGCCATCCTGGTGCTGCCGCTGATGATCCTCGGCTGGACCGCCGTCGGCGTGGTCTATCCGGCGGCAGTCGCCTCCATGGCGAATGCCGGCCCGCACGGCTTCACCGAAGTGCTCTACGCCTTCACATCGGCGGCCGGCAACAACGGCTCGGCCTTTGCCGGGCTCACCGGCAACACCTTGTTCTACAACCTGACGCTGGCAAGCGCGATGTTCGTCGGCCGCTTCTTCATGATCATCCCGGCCATGGCGATCGCGGGCTCGCTTGCGGAGAAGAAATCGATCCCGGCGTCCGTGGGCACGTTCCCGACCACCGGAGGCCTGTTCGTCGGCCTCGTGGTCTGCGTCATCCTGATCATGGGCGGCCTGACCTTCTTCCCGGCGCTCGCGCTCGGCCCGATCGTCGAACATCTGGCGATGAACGCCGGCAACCTGTTCTGATTGTTGGAGTGACCTCCATGGATACGATGAAACTGCAAAAACGCGCGCCGATGTCGGCAATGCTCGATCCCAGAATCGTGATGCCCGCGATCCGCGCCTCCTTCGCCAAGCTCGATCCGCGTCTGATGGTGAAGAATCCCGTCATGTTCGTTGTCGAGGTCGTTGCAGTGCTCACGACTGTGATCTTCCTGCGCGACCTCGTCATTGGTGGCGCGAACCTCGGCTTCACCTTCCAGATCATCGTCTGGCTCTGGTTCACGGTGCTGTTCGCCAATTTCGCCGAAGCCGTGGCCGAAGGCCGTGGCAAGGCGCAGGCCGAATCGCTGCGCAAGACCCGCACGGAAAGCCAGGCCAAGCTCCTCACTGGTGCTGGCGAGAATTTCAAGCTCGTGCCGGGCACGAGCCTGAAAGTAGGCGACATCGTGCTGGTCGAGGCCGGCGACACCATCCCTTCCGACGGCGAGGTGATCGAGGGCGTCGCCTCCGTCAACGAGGCCGCCATCACCGGCGAGTCCGCGCCCGTGATCCGCGAATCCGGCGGTGACCGCTCTGCGGTCACGGGTGGCACGCAGGTGCTGTCGGACTGGATCCGCGTCCGCATCACGGCAGCCCAGGGCTCGACCTTCATCGATCGCATGATCAAGCTGGTCGAGGGCGCCGAGCGGCAGAAGACCCCGAATGAGATCGCGCTCAACATCCTGCTCGCCGGTCTCACTATCATCTTCGTGTTCGCCACCGTCACCATCCCCAGCTATGCGGCCTATGCCGGCGGCTCGATCTCGGTGATCGTGCTGGTCGCGCTGTTCGTGACGCTGATCCCGACCACCATCGGCGCGCTGTTGTCGGCGATCGGCATCGCCGGCATGGACCGTCTGGTACGCTTCAACGTGCTGGCGATGTCCGGCCGCGCGGTCGAGGCGGCCGGTGACGTCGACACACTGCTGCTGGACAAGACCGGCACCATCACGCTCGGCAACCGGCAGGCGACCGCCTTCCGTCCCGTGCGCGGAGTGACCGAGCAGGAGCTGGCGGATGCAGCTCAGTTGGCCTCGCTCGCGGACGAGACTCCGGAAGGCCGGTCCATCGTGGTGCTGGCGAAGGAGAAATATGGCATTCGCGGCCGGGACATGGCCGAGCTTGGCGCGACCTTCATCCCATTCACGGCGCAGACCCGCATGAGCGGCGTCGATGCCGGTGGCGCGTCGGTGCGCAAGGGCGCTGTCGACGCCATGCTGAACTATGTCGGCGGCGGCGCGCCGCTGGCGGTTGCCTCCGGCAACGTGGCGCGGGCAACCCAACCGGCCGCCCTGTCGGATCTCGGTCGCGAGATCCAGACCATTGCCGATGATATCTCGAAGGCCGGCGGCACGCCGCTCGCGGTCGCCAGAGACGGCAAGCTGCTCGGCGTCATCCAGCTCAAGGACATCGTCAAGGGCAGCATCCGCGAACGCTTCGCCGAGCTGCGCCGCATGGGCATCCGCACCATCATGATTACAGGCGACAACCCGATGACGGCGGCCGCGATCGCGGCGGAAGCGGGCGTCGACGACTTCCTGGCGCAGGCAACCCCCGAGGACAAGCTCCGGCTGATTCGCGATGAGCAGGCCAAGGGCAAGCTGGTCGCCATGTGCGGCGACGGCACCAACGATGCGCCGGCGCTCGCGCAGGCCGACGTCGGTGTCGCCATGAACACCGGCACTCAGGCCGCGCGTGAGGCCGGCAACATGGTCGATCTCGACTCCAACCCGACCAAGCTGATCGAGGTGGTCGAGATCGGCAAGCAGCTCTTGATGACGCGCGGTGCGCTGACCACGTTCTCCATCGCCAACGATGTCGCCAAGTATTTTGCGATCATCCCGGCGATGTTCCTGGCGTTTTACCCCCAACTCAACGTGCTCAACGTCATGAGCCTGGCGAGCCCGCAGAGCGCCATCCTGTCGGCGATCATCTTCAACGCCCTCATTATCGTGGCGTTGATTCCACTGGCGCTGAAGGGCGTCGCCTACCGCGCTGTCGGTGCCGGCGCGCTGCTCCGCCGCAACCTCTTGATCTACGGCCTCGGCGGCATCGTTATTCCCTTCATCGGCATCAAGGCTATCGACCTCATCGTCACCGCCTTGCATTTGGCTTAACACCGTCATTGCGAGCGAAGCAAATCCAGAGATGCTTCCACGGTCGAAAGCCTGGATTGCTTCGTCGCTTCGCTTCTCGCAATGACGAAACAATTAGGAGAAACACATGCTCAGAGAAATTCGCCCCGCTATCGTGCTCTTGCTGGTGCTCACCGCCATCACGGGCCTTGCCTATCCGCTCGCAATGACTGCCATCGCCGGCACGTTGTTTCCGGTGCAGGCGCAGGGCAGCCTAATCGAAAGGGACGGCAGGGTGGTCGGATCCGCTCTGATCGGGCAGGAGTTCAACGACGACAAATATTTCCACGGTCGTCCCTCGGCGACGCTGGCGCCCGATCCCAATGATTCGACCAAAACTGTGCCGGCGCCCTACAACGCTGCCAATTCGGGCGGCTCCAATCTCGGCCCCACCAGCAAGGCGCTGGCCAACCGGCTGAAGGAAGATGTGGACAAGCTGAAGGTGGAAAATCCGTCCGCGCCGGTACCGATCGATCTGGTGACGACGTCAGCTAGCGGCCTTGATCCCGACATCTCGCCGGAAGCGGCGCAATTCCAGGTGCCGCGCGTGGCGAAGGCACGGAATGTGCCGCAGGACCAGGTCAGGCAGCTCGTGACTGCCAATACCGAAGGCCGTTTGCTAGGCCTGATCGGCGAGCCCCGCGTCAACGTGCTGGCGCTGAATCTCGCGTTCGACCGCGCCGCGAAGTAGTATAGGCTCAGCACGCCGGGATGATTATATTGGCCTGATGGTTCAACCGCGCCGCGATCCCGAACAACGTCCGTCGCCTGATGCGCTGCTGGAAACCGCGCGTCGGGCAGAAAGCGCGAGCGGCAAGCTGAAGATCTTCGTGGGCGCCGCCCCGGGCGTCGGCAAGACCTACGAGATGCTGCAAAGCGCCCACGCCAAGCGCAAAGCCGGCATCGACGTCGTGGTCGGCTTCGTCGAGACCCACGGCCGGGCTGAAACCGAGGCGCTGGTGCGCGGGCTCGAAATGGTCCCCCGCAAGAGGATCGACTACCGCGGCCAGATCGTCGAGGAGATGGACCTCGATGCCGTGATCGCGCGGCGGCCGCAAATTGCGCTGGTCGACGAGCTCGCCCACACCAACGCGGTTGGCAGCCGGCACCCCAAGCGCTATCTCGATGTCGAGGAACTGCTCTCCCACGGCATCGACGTCTATACCGCCGTCAACATCCAGCACATCGAGAGCCTGAACGACGTCGTCGCCCAGATCACCCATGTGCGGGTGCGCGAGACGGTGCCGGATTCGGTGTTCGATCGCGCCGATGCGATCGAGCTGATCGACCTCACGCCCGACGACCTGATCCAGCGGCTGAACGAGGGCAAGGTCTATGTGCCGAGGCAAGCCGAGCGGGCGCTGGAGCATTATTTCTCGCCGGGCAACCTGACCGCTCTGCGCGAGCTCGCGCTGCGGCGCACGGCCGAGCGGGTCGACGAGCAGCTCCTCACCCACATGCAGGCGAACGCCATCGCCGGCCCCTGGGCTGCGGGCGATCGTATCCTCGTCTGCGTCAGCGAGGATCCGCGCGCGGCCGGGCTGGTGCGCTATACCAAGCGGCTGGCCGATCGGCTGCATGCCCCGTTCACCGCGCTCTCGATCGAGACGCGCCGCTCGCTCCAGCTTTCCGACGAGGAGCGCGACCGGCTCGCCGATACGCTGCGGCTTGCCGAATCGCTCGGCGGCGAGGCGCTGACGATTCCCGCTGTGGGCCGCCGCATCGCCGATGACGTCGTGAACTTCGCGCAAGCCAACAACGTCACCCAGATCGTGATCGGCAAGTCGACCCGCTCGCGCTGGTTCGAGATAACGCGCGGCTCGGTCGTGCATGACCTGGTGCGCCGCGCCGGCAACATCACCGTCCACGTCATCGCCGGTGACGAGCTGCCCGGCGAGGCCGTGCCCAAGACCGCGGTACAGACCGCTGCGCGCGTGGAGCCGTTCAATCCGCTGCCCTATCTCAAGGCGCTCGGGATCGTGCTGATCGGGCTCGGCGCCGCGGAGCTGATCCAGCCCCGATTCGGCATCGAGAATGTCGACCTCGTGCTGCTGACGGCGGTGGTCGCGGTCGCGGTCCGCTATGGCCTGTGGCCGTCGCTGCTCGCGACCGTCGCGGCCTCGCTGTGCTACAATTTCTTCTTCCTGCCGCCGATCTATACCTTCACGATCACCGATCCGACCAACGTTGCCGCCTTCGTGCTGTTCATGGTGGTGGCGATGATCGTCTCCAATGTTGCGGCGCGTGTGCGCATCCAGGCCGACACCGCGATCGGCCGGATCCGGATGACCGAGCAGCTCCATGCCTTCAGCCGCAAGCTCGCCGGCACTGCCACGCTCGACGATGTGTTGTGGGCAACCGCATATCAGATCGCGCTGATGCTGAAGGTCCGCGTCGTGTTGCTGCTGCCGGAAGAGGGCTTGCTCACGGTGAAATCCGGTTATCCGCCGGAGGATGAGCTTGATCAGGCCGACCTCGCCGCCGCCAATTGGGCCTGGAGCAACGACCGCCCCGCAGGTCGCGGCTCGGACACCCTGCCGGGTGCGAAACGGCTGTTCCTGCCGATGCGCACAGGCCGTGGTCCGATCGGCGTCATCGGCATCGACAACGACCGCACCGGCCCGCTATTGACCCCGGACCAGCGCCGGCTGCTCGATGCGCTGGTCGATCAGGGCGCGCTCGCAATCGAACGCGTGCTGCTGGTCGAGGCCATGGATCGCGTCAAGCGCACCGTCGAATCCGAACGGCTGCGTTCGGCGCTCCTGACCTCGATCTCGCACGATTTGAAGACGCCGCTGGCCTCGGTCCTCGGGGCGGCCTCCACCATGCGCGACCTCGACGGCGCGCTCTCTGACACCGAGAAGCGCGACCTGCTCGCGACCGTGATCGACGAGTCCGAACGGCTCAACCGCTTCATTGCCAATCTGCTCGACATGACCAAGCTCGAATCCGGCGCCATCGTGCCCAATACGGCGCTGCACGATCTCGGCGAGATCGTCGGTAGCGCGCTGCGGCGAGCGGCCAAGATCCTCGCTGCTCACAAGGTCGAGCTTGTGCTGGCGGCCGATCTGCCGATGCTCGAGCTCGATGCCGTGCTGTTCGAGCAAGTGCTGTTCAACCTGCTCGACAACGCCGCAAAATATTCGGCGCCAGACACCACGATTGCGATCCGCAGTCAGCGCGAGCGGGATCACGTCGTTCTCGATATCGCCGATGAGGGCGGCGGCATCCCACCCGACGAGCTCGAGAGCGTGTTCGACAAGTTCTATCGCGTGCAGAAGGGTGATCATGTCCGGCCCGGCACCGGGCTCGGCCTCGCCATCTCGCGCGGTTTCGTCGAGGCGATGCGGGGCACGATCTCGGCCGCCAACCGCAGCGACCGGAGCGGCGCGATTCTCACCATCCGTCTGCCCGTCCCAGTGCAGACCCACGCATTGGATACCGCCGCATGAGTGCTGCCCCGATCAAGGTCCTGGTCATCGACGACGAGCCGCCGATCCGTAAACTGCTGCGGATGGGGCTGACGACGCAGGGCTATGAAATCCTGGAGGCGTCGAACGGCAAGACCGCGCTGGACAAGCTTGCCGAGGAGCCGGCGCTGATCATCCTCGATCTCGGCCTGCCCGACGTGCAGGGACACGAACTACTGCGCACCATCCGCGCCCGCAACGAGGGGGTGCCGATCGTGGTGCTGTCGAGCCGCGGCGACGAGGCGGGCAAAGTGCAGGCGCTCGATGTCGGCGCCGACGATTACCTGACCAAGCCGTTCGGCATGGAAGAGCTTCTGGCCCGCTTGCGTGCCGCGCTGCGCCACCAGCTTCAAATCAAAGGCGAGCGCCCTGTATTTCGCACCGGCGATCTCTCCGTCGACCTCGTCCGCCGCATCGTCAAGGTCGGCGAGCGCGAGGTGAAGCTGTCACCGAAGGAATACGATCTGCTTCGCGTGCTGGTGCAGCACGCCGGCAAGGTGCTCACCCACCGCTTCCTGCTGAGGGAGCTCTGGGACGAGCTGACCGACGCGCAATATCTGCGCGTCTATGTCCGCCAGCTCCGCCAGAAGATCGAAGCCGACCCGGAACGGCCGCACCATGTGCTGACCGAGACGGGAATCGGATACAGGCTGAAGGCGGGCGATTAGACCAGCCGTCATTCCGGTATCGATGTTCTGCGTCGCGCCGGAATGACAGTCAACCCGCCTTGCGATGCCTTGCCGTCGACCGGTGCGCTTTTTTCGCGCTGCGATGGCGCCCGGTCGACCGGCGCGCGTGGGACTTCGCCGATGTTTTCCCGCCTCCGCGCCCCTTCAGGCTCTGCTTCAGCGCGTCCATGAGGCTGACCACGTTGCTCGGCCGCTCCTCGGGCTCCGGCAGCTCGATCTTCTTGCCGCTGGCCTTGCGCTTGACCAGCGCCTTCAGCGCGTTCTCGTACTCGTCCTTGAATTCGCTGGGGTCGAAATGCGCGGCCTTGCTGTGCAGGATGTGACCGGCGAGTTCGACCATGTCCTTGGTGATCTTCGGGCTCTTGATGTCATCGAAGAACTGGTCCTCGTCGCGCAGCTCGTACGGATAGCGCAGCGTGGTGCCGAGCAGGCCTTTGCCGAGAGGCTCGATCGCCATCACGTGCTCGCGATTGGTGAGCACGATTTTTGCGAGTGCCACGCGGTCCTGATCCTTCATCGCGTCGCGGATCACGGCGAAGGCGTCGGCCGCGGCCTTGCCGTCCGGCGCGATGTAATAGGGGTGGTTAAGGTAACGCTTGTCGATCTCCTCGCGCGGCACGAAGCTCTCGATGTCGATGGTGTGGTTGCTCTCGATCTGCACCGCTTCGAGCTCCTCAGGCTCGATCTCGACGTACTTGCCCTTGCGCAGCTCGTAGCCGCGGCCCTTCTGGTCGCTCTCGACCACGTCGCCGGTCTCGGAATCGATCATCTGCTGCTTGAGCCGGTTCCCGGTCTCGCGGTTGATGAGATGAAACCGCGTCTTCTCGGCGGCGGTTGCGGCGGGGTAGAGCACGACGGGGCAGCTGACCAGCGAGAGCTTCAACGTTCCCTTCCAATAGGCACGCGGGGCCATTCCATTCTCCAGCGTTTTCAAGGCGTTTTGGAACCCCAACCCGGCCATGGGGTTTTGGTTCCGGGTGGGACTTTGGCCGTGATAGGCTTGATGCCGAAAGAGAAGCGGGACCGGTCGTGCTGCAAAAACTCTCCACTTACCGACAGAAGCGTGACTTCGAGAAAACGCCCGAGCCATCGGGCAAGACCGCCGTGGCGCCGTCGAAGCAGCGGCGCTTCGTGATCCAGAAGCACGATGCGAGCCGGCTGCACTACGACCTCCGACTCGAGTTCGACGGTGTCTTCAAGTCCTGGGCCGTGACGAAGGGGCCCTCGCTCGATCCACATGACAAGCGGCTGGCGGTCGAGGTCGAGGACCATCCGCTCGACTATGGTGATTTCGAAGGCACGATCCCCGAAGGCCAGTATGGTGGCGGCACCGTGATGCTGTGGGATCGAGGCTATTGGGAATCAGAAGATCCGGAAGCCGGCTTCAAGAAAGGCGATCTCAAGTTCACCCTCCATGGCGAGAAGCTGCAGGGAAGCTGGGTGCTGGTGCGCATGCGCAATGACCGCACCGGCGGTAAGCGGACAAACTGGCTGCTCATCAAGCATCGTGACGAATATGCGCGCGAGGGCAACGACAACGACATCCTCGAGCAAGACAAGTCCGTTGCTTCTGGCCGCGCGATGGAACAAATCGCTGAAGGAAAGGGCCGCGCGCCCAAGCCCTTCATGCTGGCCAAGGGGCCGAAGGGCAAGGCCGACGCAGTCTGGCAGTCCAACCGCGCCGAGGAGACGAAAGGGCGCACAGTGAAGCCCGCGCCGCGCACGGCGTTGAAGGCTAGACCGACGGCGAAGAAGACTGCCGCGACAGCAGCGAGCGCCAAGAAGGTCTCGGAGATGCCGGACTTCGTGGCGCCGCAGCTCTGCACGCTGGTCGAGCGGCCGCCGGCCGATGGTGGCTGGTGGCACGAGATCAAGTTCGATGGCTATCGCGTCCAGCTCCGAGTCGAGGACGGCGAGGCGACGCTCAAGACGCGGAAGGGTCTCGACTGGACCGGCAAATTCGCCTCCATTGCCGAGGAAGCGGGGGCGCTGCCGGACGTGCTGATCGACGGCGAGATCGTCGCGCTCGACCACAACGGCGCGCCGAACTTCTCCTCGCTTCAGGCTGCGTTGTCGGACGGCAAGACCGACGAGTTGATCTTCTTTGCCTTCGATCTCCTCTTCGCCGAGGGCGAGGATTACCGTCGGCTGCCGCTTGGCGAGCGCAAGGCGCGGCTGAAGGAGCTTCTGGAATCACGCAAGCGGAAAACGAGCCAGATCCGGTATGTCGAGCATTTCGAGAGCGGGGGCGATGCCGTGCTGCAATCGGCCTGCAAGCTCGAGCTCGAGGGTGTGGTGTCGAAGAAGCTAGATGCCCCGTATCGCTCCGGCCGCACCGAGAGCTGGGTCAAGTCGAAATGTCGCGCCGGCCACGAGGTGGTGATCGGCGGCTACAAGACCACGAACGGCAAGTTCCGCTCGCTAATGGCGGGTGTGCAGCGCGGCGATCACCTCGCCTTTGTCGGCATGGTCGGCACCGGCTTTGGCGCCGACAAGGTCAAGCGCCTCATGCCTTCACTGAAGGCCATGGAGGCCAAGCAAAGCCCCTTCGGCGGCAAGAACGCGCCGAAGAAGACCCGCGAGGTGCACTGGCTGAAGCCGGAGCTCGTCGCCGAGATCGAGTTCGCCGGCTTCACCGCCGACGGCAATATCCGTCAGGCCGCGTTCAAGGGACTGCGGCAGGACAAGCCGGCCAAGGAGGTTGAGGCGGAGACGCCGGTCGATACCGAGCTCGCCGAACCGTCGGCCAGAGGAGCGAAGCGCGCAAAAGCGCGGCCAGGTGCGCAGTCGGCCCTGGGCGGCAGCAACGCCGAGGTCATGGGCGTCGTCATCTCAAAGCCGGACAAGGAGCTCTGGCCCGAGGACGGACATGGCGATGCCGTGACCAAGCTGGACCTCGCGCGCTATCTCGAAGCCGTCGGCGAATGGATGATCGTGCACCTCAAGGGCCGGCCATGCTCGCTGATCCGCGCGCCTGACGGCATCAAGGGCGAGTGCTTCTTCCAGCGCCATGCCATGCAGGGGACGTCGAACCTTCTGGAGCTCGCAAGAGTCTCCGGCGACCGCAAGCCGTATTTGCAGATCGATCGGATCGAAGGGCTCGCGGCGGTGGCGCAGATCGGCGGCGTCGAGCTGCATCCCTGGAATTGCGCGCCCTATGCCTATGACACGCCGGGCCGGCTGGTATTCGATCTCGATCCGGCGCCCGACGTCGAATTCGCCGACGTCGTCGAGGCGGCCAAGGAGATGCGGCAGCGGCTGAGCGATATCGGCATGGACAGCTTCTGCAAGACCACAGGCGGCAAGGGCCTCCACGTGGTGGTGCCGCTGCTCCACGGCGCGCGCGACAAGGTGAGCTGGAAGGAGGCCAAGGCGTTTGCGCAAGGCGTCTGCCAGTGGATGGCCGATGACGATCCCGAACGCTATCTGCTCAACATGTCGAAGAAGCTGCGCAAGGGAAAGATCTTCCTGGACTATTTGCGCAACGACCGCATGTCGACTGCGGTTGCCCCGCTGTCGCCGCGCGCGCGAACCGGTGCCACAGTGTCGATGCCCGTGACTTGGGCGCAGGTGAAGAGCGACCTCGATCCGAAGCGATATACGATGCGCACGGTGCCGGGCCTGCTGGCGCGATCGAAAGCGTGGGAGGGCTACGATGATGCCGCCGCATCGATCAAGGCGGCGATCAAGAAGCTGGCGGGAAAGGTGAAGTAGATTTGTGCTACCGCGCGTCGTAGGGTGGGCAAAACAGAGCCTGCCCACCCTACACGATCCGCCTTCGGCTATATGCGTCCCATCAGGAGCAGGATCAGCAGGATGATGATGACGAGTCCGAGGCCGCCGCCGCCGTAATAGCCGGTGCCGTAGAACGGTCCGCCGCCGATGCCGCTGAAGCCGCCGAGCAGGGCGATGACCAAGATGATCAGAATGATCGTGCCGATAGACATGCGAATCTCCTCCAGCCCTTTCTTGAAAGGGTCGTCTGACCTGTCCCGTTATCCGAGGGCAACTTGCCGCAGGTTTTAAAGTTCCGGCTTCGCAATGCGGGTTCCGGCTTCAGCATGTTTGGAACTTTTGCCTTTCCATGCGGCATGATGAGGTGAGGGATCAGCAGCAGGGTCACGGCCATGGCAGAACCGCTCGTCGTCTCAATTCCGCATCGTCTCGGCCGCGACGAGGCGGTACGCCGGCTCAAGACGGGGCTTGGCCGCGCCGCGGCAAGCATTCCCGTGATGCAGGTCGAGGAGGAGCGTTGGAGCGGCGACTGCATGAATTTCCGCATCCGCGCGCTCGGGCAGATCGCGACCGGCCAGGTCGACGTTGCCGAAGATCACGTCCGGGTCGAGGTGGTGCTGCCCTGGCTATTGCAACGCTTTGCCGAGATGGCCCAGGGCGCGATCAGGAAGCGCGGACAGTTGCTGCTGACCAAGGACGGAAAGTAGTCTCAGGCGCGCACGCGCTGCCGCATCGGCTTCGCTGCACTGGCGGTGCGCGCCTCGATGACGGTCCCGGGAAGATCGCGCAGGGCCTGCGCGAGCGGCAGTTCATCGCCTGCAAGGCCCGCGGCGGCGTAGCCGGTGATATCGACGGTTGCATCGAAGCCTTCCAGCGCCGGCCATTCCCGACCTCCTTGCGTGAACGGCGCGAAGTGACGCCCGACCGCGACGATCGCGGCCGCCCGGCCGTGACGGCGGGCGAAGGCGATAACGTGCTCAGCATGCCCGCCGCGAACCTCGAGTGGCTGATAGTTACCCTGGACGAAGATGTCGGCGAGCCGGTTGCGCAGCTTGAGGAGATGACGGGTCCAGGCCAGCTTGAGCCGGCCGTCCGGCCAGGCCTTGATCAGGTCGCTCCAGTCCGGAGCTTCCAATGACGTCAGCGCCCTGCGGCGCGCGGCAAAGTCCACCGGCCGCCGGTTGTCGGGGTCGACCAGCGACAGGTCCCAGAATTCGGTGCCTTGGTAGAAGTCTGGCACGCCCGGCAGCGTCGCCTTGAGCGTGAGCTGGCTCAGCGAGTTCAACATGCCGAGCAGTGCGACGCGACGGGCCAGGGTCTGCAGAGCCTCCAGGAATTCTGCGGATTGAGCGGGGTCGAGGATCTTGCCGATGAAGCTCTTGAGGCCGTCTTCATACGCTTCATGCGGATTGAGCCAGCTCGTCTCCTCCTTGCCTTCACGCGCGGCCTTGAGGGCATAGGCTTGGATGCGCTCGACGAAATCAGGACCGACCGGCCCTTGGAGCGGCCAGGCGCCAAGCAGGGTCTGGTAGAGCATGTACTCGAATGTCGCCGACGGCGCGCGGAAACTATCTCGGTGGGTGAGATGCGGCGCGTTCAACACCTTCCAGCGCGCCACCGCGCTGGTCCATTCGCCGGTAATCTCGCTGAGCGCCGCGATCCGCGCGCGGGCATCCTCGCCGCGCTTGGTGTCGTGGGTGGCCGTGGCGGTCATGCCGTGCGGCCATTCCCTGGCACGGGCCTGCATGGCCTGATGGAAGGCGGGAATAGTAAGGCCGACGCTCGCGGGATCACCGCCGACCTCGTTCAGCGCGAGCAGCCGGTGGAACTGGTAGAACGCGGTGTCCTCCAGCGACTTCGCCATCATCGGTCCGGTGAATTGCTGCACCTTCAGCGCGAAGCGGCGCACGCGCGGCGCGCTGTGTGGAGGACGCCCAGGCTTGAGCAGGTCCATGGTCAGAGCGTCGCGCAGGAAGTCGAAAATGCCATCATCCGCGGCGAACCATTCCCCACGAGCGCGTTCGATGGTCTCATCGATTAGCTTGCGATCGTGTGCGGTCGGCGCGCTCGTCGTGAGGTAAGTGCGGTAGACCGGAAAATGCAGCACATAGAGCTCGAGCGCCTGGCGCAGGCTGTCGGCGGAGAAGTCGCGCGTCGAGTAATGCCCGTTGGCGATGCGCGCCAAAAGGCGCGTCAGCACGGTGAACTCACTGGTGAGCAGAGTCTCCAGCACCCGCCGCTTGGCGTCCTTGACGTAAGGCGCAAGCCGGGGCGGCCGGTTGCTGATCTGCCGCCAGGTCTCGTCCAAGGCCGTCAGCCCCTTGGCGTCGACCAGCACCTGGGTGATGACGTTCATCCATTCATAGCCGGTGGTGCCCTGGACCCCGGCGAAGTGCGGCAGGCGCTCGTGCTCGCACAGGATCTTCTCGACCACTGTATAGAATGGCTTTGTGTTGCCTTGGGCGTCGCGGACCAGCCGGCGTAGCCGCTGGCAATATTGCGCGGGATCGCGCAGGCCGTCGATGTGATCGAGACGGATGCCTTGCAGTCTGCCGTCGGCGATGAGCTGTTTGACCAGCCGGTGCGTGGCGGCAAACGTGCCGGGATCCTCGACGCGCAAGCCGGCGAGGCCGTTGACGTCGAAGAAGCGGCGATAGTTGATGTCGCTGGAGGCGAGCCGCCAATGCCCGAGCTTGTAGTGCTGGCGCTCGAGCAGATGATGCAGCGCCAGCGTCTGGGCGGGACGGTCCTTGGCAGCGCGATAGGCGGCAAGACCGCGCGCGATGATGTCGGCAGCACCCGCAATGTCCTTGAGTTCTGCCTTGAACGCGGGAGCTTCCTTGCGGTTGGGACGGCGCAGTCCGGTATAGCGCGCCGCGAGCGCGAGCAGGCGCTTGCCGGGCTCCGTTTCCCCCGCATCCGCGTCCTTGACGATCATCCGCAGCACTTCGCCATAGCGCTCCGGCGCGACGGGTAAGCGGTGCTCGAAATACCAGGCGGAAAGACTGCCCTGGTCGGGATCATAGCGCAGCTCGATCTCGCCACGCTCGAGCGCCTCGCCATAGGACGCGCCGAGAATCGGCAGCAGCACGCCGCCGCGGGCGCGGAAGGCCAGTTGATCCCAGTCGATGTCGAATGAGACCGCATGCGGTGAAGCCTGGCCCCACTCCAGCACGTCGAGCCACCAGGGATTGTCGGCAAAATGCACGCCGACGTGATTGGGCACGAAGTCGATGATGAGTCCGAGGTCGTGCTCGGTCAATGTCTCGCTCAGCCGCGCGAAACCGGTCTCGCCGCCGAGTTCGGGGCTGAGCTGGCTGTGATCGACCGTGTCATAGCCGTGGGTCGAGCCCTTGCGAGCCTTCATCACCGGGGAGGCGTAGAGATGTGTGATCCCGAGCGCCTTCAGATAGGGCACGACCGCGGCGGCCTTGTCGAAGCCGAAATCCGCGGTGAGCTGGAGCCGGTAAGTCGCGAGCGGAATGGCGGGAGGCATGCTAACCTCCGAGGCGCCAGACCACCGACCAGGGCGGAAGCCGCTCGCCGGCCTCGCCGCCCCAGATCGGCGTGCCCGAATTGAGGTTGGAATACGCGACATCCTTGTCTGAGAGATTGGCGGCCAAGCGCAAAGTCCTGCCGTCGCCCATTCGCCAATGCGCGGTGAGCAAGCCCGTATCCGCTGCCTCGGCATCGCCGAAACTTGCTCCTTTCAGACGGGGCACGACCTCCTGGCGGCGGACGGCGAGCAGCTCGCGCACCAGCGCGAGTCGTGCCTTCTGTTCGGAGGTGCGGCCGGTCCAGTCGAGCACGGCCGATTGCAGCGTGGCCGGATCGAGCGGATCCGGTACCTCGTCGCCGTATTTCTCGTAGGCCCAGGCATATTCCTGCTTGCGCCCCTTGCGGACGGCATCGGCAAGGCCGCCCCGAAAATCGCAGAAGAACGGGAAGGGCGCTGTCGAGCCCCATTCCTCGCCCATGAACAGCATCGGGATCATCGGTGCGAGAAGCGTCACCGCGAGCGCGGCTTCGATCTGCTTTGATCCTGCCAGGCTCTCGAGCCGGTCGCCGAGTGGGCGGTTACCGATCTGGTCGTGGTTCTGGAGAAAATTGACGAAGGTCGCCGGCGGCAGTTCGCCGCTCGGCTCGCCGCGCGGCTTCTTGCCCCAGAATTCCGAGATCTCGCCCTGGTAGACGAAGCCCGATGCGAGCGCGCGCGCAAGATCCATGCGCGGGGTCTGGTAGTCGGCATAGTAACCGGCGAGCTCGCCGGTCAGCATCACGTGCCAGACGTGGTGATAGTCGTCGTTCCACTGCCCGCGGTATTTGCCGTTCGGCGGCTCCTGGGCGGCATCGAGCAGGCTCGCGCGGTTGTCACCGTTCTCCAGCACGAGATGGATGTGCCGTCCCGTGGCCTTGGCGAGCTCGCCGGCGGCGACGCTGAGGTCTTGCAGCATCGACTGCTCACCGGGTACCGCCATGATGTGGTTGGCGGCATCCAGCCGCAGGCCATCGAAGCGGTAGTCGCTGAGCCAGGACAGCGCGTTCTCGACCGCGAATGCGCGCACCTGCGGCACGCGATAATCGATCGCGCTGCCCCAGGGCGTGTGTGCCTCGGTAAAGAAGGTCGGCGCATAGCGGCCCAGGTAATTCCCCTCGGGACCGAAATGATTGTAGACGACGTCGAGGAACACCATGAGCCCGCGCAGATGTGCCTCGTCGATCAGCGTCTTCAGGTCTTCGGGCCGGCCATAAACGCTATCGGGCGCATACCACAGCACGCCGTCATAGCCCCAGCCGCGGCGGCCGGCGAAATCGGCCAGCGGCATCAATTCCAGTGCAGTGATGCCGGTCGCTGTGAGATGATCGAGCTTGTCGATCATGGCGCGGTAAGTGCCCTCCGGCGTGAAGGTGCCGACATGGGCCTCGATCAGCACCGTCTCTTCCCAAGGGCGGCCGCGCCAATCGCGCGCGCGCCAGGCGAAGGCGTCATGATCGATCACCTCGCTCGGGCCAAACACATCCGCGGGCTGGAATGCCGAGGCCGGATCGGGCACGTCGATCTCGTCGTCGATCCGGAATCTGTAATCGCTACCGGCGCGCAGGCCGGCAATGTCGGCCACGTACCAGCCATCTTGCCGGCGCTGCATCGCGCGTCTTCTGTCGAGCAGGAGATCGACACGGCGCGCACCGGGCGCCCACAGCCGGAACGACACGCCGTCCTTGGTCGGCCTCGCCCCGAAGGATGGCCTCATAGCGCCCCCGCGAAGGCGAGCACGGATCGCGGCGGCGCCTTGCTGTCGCTTCCGGGCAGAAAGTCGATCGAGTTCAGCCTGGCCTCGGTCGTGTTGAGGATCTGCTGCCAGCTCTTGTATTCGGTCATTTTGGGCAATTTGAATGCGATCTCTTCAGGAGCGGCGTTCAGAACGATAAAGATCGCGGCGCTGCCCGGTTCCATCGGTCCCATCACATAGGAGAGAAACCGCCCTTCCGGGAATTTCCAATCGTTCTCCGTCATCTCGTCGCCGGCCGGCGTCAGCCACAGCGCACCGTAGGAGATGCCGTCCTTCGGGCGGCCATCGAGCCAGCGATGGCTGCGCAGTTGCGAGAACCGGCGGCGGATGTCGGCGAGATGGGCGACGAAATCGATCATGTCGTCGTCCTCTTTGCCGAGATTGTCCCAATTGATCCAGCCGATCTCGTTATCCTGGCAATAGGCATTGTTGTTGCCGGTTTGAGAATTGCCGACCTCGTCGCCGGCGAGGATCAGCGGAACGCCTTGCGCCAGCATCAGGCAGGCCAGCACGTTCTTGCGAAGCTGCCGGCGCAGACCGAGGATCTGGGGGTCGTCAGTGGGGCCCTCGACGCCGCAATTGTTGCTGTGGTTGTCGTTGGAGCCGTCGCGATTGTCCTCGCCGTTGGCCTCGTTGTGCTTCTCGTTGTAGCTGAAGAGGTCGGCGAGCGTGAAGCCGTCATGCACGGTGATGTGGTTGATGCTGGCGCGCGGCCGCCTTCCGTCATGGTTGAAGAGGTCGGATGACGCCGTCATACGGCTGGAGATATCGCCAATCAGGCTGCCTTCGCCGCTCCAGTAGCGGCGCATGGCGCTGCGGTAGCGATCGTTCCATTCCGACCATTGCGAGGGGAAGGCGCCGACCTGGTAGCCGCCGAGCCCAAGATCCCACGGTTCGGCGACGAGCTTGACGGTCGCCAGCACCGGATCCTGCCGGACCGCGGTCAGGAACGAGCTGCCGCGATCAAAACCGTTCGGGCCGCGCGCCAACGTGGTGGCGAGGTCGAAACGGAAGCCGTCGACATGGCAGACCTCGACCCAGTAACGAAGCGAATCCATCACCATCTGGAGCACGCGCGGATGGGTGAGGTTCACCGAGGAGCCGCAGCCGGTGAAGTCGTCGTAATAGCGCGGGTTCTCGCGGCTCAGCCAGTAATAGGAGGCGTTGTCGATGCCGCGATAGCACAGCGTCGGCCCGAGGTGATTGCCCTCGGCGGTGTGGTTATAGACAACGTCCAGCATCACCTCGATGCCGGCGTCGTGCAGCCGCGCGACCGTTGTGCGGAAGGAATCGAGCGCGTTGTCCTGCGCGTAGCGCGGCTCGGGCGCGAAGAAGGACAGCGTGTTGTAGCCCCAGTAATTGGCGAGCTTCTTCTCCACCAGGATGCGGTCGTCGACGAAGCTGTGCACCGGCAGGAGCTCGATCGTGGTGACGCCGAGCCTCTTCAGATGCTCGATCATCGCCGGCGATGACAGACCGCCATAGGTGCCGCGCAGGTTCGGCGGCACGTCATCGCGCTTCTGCGTCAGGCCCTTGACGTGGGCTTCGTAGATGATGGTGTCTTCCCAGGGGATGTTGGGCCGGATCTCACGCCGGCCCCAGTTGAAGGTCTCGTCGAGGACGACGGCCTTCGGCATGCCGCGCGCATTGTCGCGCCGGTCGAACGACAGGTCCTCGCGTGGTGAGCCGGTGCGGTAGGCGAAATGCGCATCGCTCCAGACCAGCCGTCCTGAAAGCCGCTTGGCATAGGGGTCAAGCAGCAGCTTGTTGGCGTTGAAGCGGTGGCCGTGCTCGGGCTCGTAGGGGCCGTGCACGCGGTAGCCGTAGAGCTGGCCGGGCGAGACGTCGTTGAGATAGCCGTGCCAGACGTCTTCGGTCCTCTCAGGCAATTCGATGCGTTCGAGCTCGCGGCGGCCCTGTGTGTCGAACAGGCAGAGCTCGACCTTCTGCGCGTTGGCAGAGAACAGCGCGAAATTGGTGCCGCGTCCGTCCCAGCTTGCGCCGAGGCGTGCGGGCGATCCAGCAGTCAGGCGCATGTGTCAGCTTTCCGGAACGAGGAAGATTGCTGCAAGCGGCGGAATCGTGAGGCGAAGCTCGCCGCCCTCGGCGTGAACTTCGCCGATGTTGCCGACATTGCTGCCGCCATAATGGGCGGAATCCGAGTTGAGCACTTCCTTCCACTTGCCGCCAAAAGGCACGCGAACGCGGTAATTCTGATAGACGTTCGGCGAGAAGTTGACGATCACCAGGCATCGCGCCTGCTCGTCGAAACCCTTGCGCAGCCAGGCGAAGACGTTGCGGTTGGCATCGTCGGTGATCAACCATTCGAAGCCGGCCTGGTCGCAATCCATCTGATGCAACGCCGGCACCGCGCGATAGAGCCGGTTGAGATCGCGGATCAGCGCCTGGATGCCGGAATGGTACTTGTATTCGAGCAGGTGCCAGTCGAGCGAGTGGTCGTGGTTCCATTCGCGGATCTGCGCGATCTCCGCGCCCATGAACAACAGCTTCTTGCCGGGATGGCCGAACATGAAGCTGTAATAGGCGCGCAAGTTCGCAAAGCGCTGCCATTCGTCACCGGGCATGCGGCCGAGAATCGAGCGTTTGCCGTGCACGACCTCGTCATGAGACAGCGGCAGGATGAAATTTTCCGAGAACGCATAGTGCAGGCCGAACAGGATCTCGCCGTGATGGTGCTTGCGGTAGATCGGATCCTTGCTGATGTAGCTCAGCGTGTCGTGCATCCAGCCCATGTTCCATTTGTAGCCGAAGCCGAGCCCGCCGAATTCGACCGGGCGCGAGACCTGAGGCCAGGCGGTGGACTCCTCAGCCGCCGTGGTCGCCTGCGGGAAGCGGGCGAACACCTCCGTGTTGAAGCGGCGCAAGAAGTTGATCGCCTCGATGTTCTCCCGACCGCCGTACTGGTTCGGAATCCACGCGCCGGGCGGCCGGCTGTAATCGAGATAGAGCATGGATGCCACCGCATCGACGCGCAGCCCGTCGATCGCGTAGCGCTCCAGCCAGAACAGCGCGTTCGACACCAGAAAGTTCGTCACTTCGGTGCGGCCGTAATTGTAGATCAGCGTGCCCCAATCCAGATGGCGACCCTGGAGCGGGTTGGCGTGCTCGTAGAGCGCGGTGCCGTCGAAGCTGCCGAGGCCATGCGGATCGTCCGGGAAATGGCCGGGTACCCAGTCGAGCAGCACGCCGACGCCCTCGCGATGGCAAGCATCGACCAGCGCGGCAAAATCCTCCGGCGTGCCGAAGCGGCTGGTCGGCGCATAAAGGCCGGTCGGTTGGTAGCCCCAGGAGCCGTCGAAGGGATGCTCGCTGACAGGCAGGAATTCGAGATGGGTGAAGCCCATGTCGCGCGCGTAGGCCGGTAGCTGCTCGGCCAATTCGCGATAGGTGAGCCATTCGTTGCCGTTCTTGCGCCGCCACGAGCCGAGATGGACCTCGTAGATCGACATCGGCGCCGACAGCGCGTTGATGCCGTCGGGCGCCGGCCGTGGCCGCGGCAGATGCGCCTCGTCGAACACGATGGAGGCGGTCTTCGGCCGCACCTCGCTCGCGAACGCCAGCGGATCGGACTTCAGCGGAAGCAGATGGCCGTGCGGGCCGATGATTTCGAACTTGTAGTGATCACCAACCTTCGCATGCGGGATGAATAGTTCCCAATAGCCGCTGCCGCGGACCCGCATGGGATGGCGCCGGCCATCCCAGAAATTGAAATCGCCGACCACGGAGACGCGCCGCGCATTCGGCGCCAGCACCACGAAGCCGATGCCATCGACACCTTCGTGCCGCAACGGATGGGCGCCGAGCTTGTCGTAGAGGCGCTGGTGGGTGCCTTCGCCGAGCAGATAAAGGTCGAAATCGGTCAGGATCGGCGGAAAGCGGTAGGCATCCTCGAACTCGACGACGTTGCCGCCGAATTTTGCGCGCAGCTGATAACGTTTCGAGGCGTTAGGCAGCGCCCCGATGAACAGGCCGGAATCGTGCACGCGATCGAGCGGGGCGACTTCGCCATGCTCGCCGACCACCTCGACATTGGAGGCTTCGGGCAGAAAGGCGCGCACCACGCTTCTACCGCCCTCGGGGTGCAGCCCGAGATAGTGGAACGGATCGGAGTGGCGGCCCTCGATGATCGCGTAGGCCTCGGCAGGCAGTTTAGGCATGGGCTTCGCCCTCGGCACTGGACAGAATGCGAAGCAGTCCGGTCAGCGGCGCATGGAGCCCCTCAGGCCGGTGGGACAGCTCGTACTCTACTTCGTCGAACGCTTGATCAAGCAGGAAGAATCTTAACAGGCCTTGCGCGGATTGCGGATTGTCCGGCCACAGCCGCCGATCGGTCATGGCTTCGCGATAGGCGGACAGGAAGGTTGCGGTGGCGCGCTCGCGCCATTCGTCGAGCGCGGCCGTGAGCCGGCCCTGCTCGTCGGAGGCGCCCGTGAGCGCGCGACCGAGAGCCGTGTTAACCGAAACATCAATCGAGTGGATCAGGCCCGCGACGTCGCGCGCGGCCGGCGCCTTACGCCGCTTGTCGGCCAATGGAACACGCGGATCGCCGTCGAAGTCGATGATGAAGATATCGTCCTTCACGATCAGAGTTTGTCCCAGGCGGAAGTCGCCATGATGACGGATGTTCAACCCGCCGATCCCGGAAGGCAATAGCGCATTCAGTCGGTCGGGCAGGGTCGCGCGCGCCTCCGTGAGCTGATCGATCAGCGGCCGGTCCGCCTCCCGCAGGCCGTCGCGGCTTTCGGCCAGCCGTTCGAAAACCTGCTCGGCGCGCGTCTTAAGCTCGGATACGAGGCGCTTGACGTACGCGGGGCCGATCGGCTCCGGAGCGAGATCGTCCGGCGTTGCCGCGGCCAGAGCGACATGCAGCTCGCCGAGCCGCCGGCCGATCTGCGCCACGAAGTGCAGATAAGGCGCCTGCTCCTGGGTCTCGCGCAGCGTTTCGCCCGCTGGCAATACGCGCTGCTCGTCGATATAGCGATCGAGATAGCCCGTTGTCATCGTCCAGCCATCGCCCTGGTTCTCAACATAGGCATGCAGCACGCCGAGTGTGCTGCGCTGCTCGCCCTCGACCAGCTCGACGCTGCCCAGCAGCGGCGGCGTATTGGCAAAGCGTGCGACCTCCGTGAGATAATGGCCGATCTCGATCTCGGGACTGACGCCGCTTTCGAGCCGCCGATAGATCTTGGCGACGTATTGGTTGTCGACCAGCGCAGTGCTGTTCGACTGTTCGATCGCGCGGATGCGTTCGGGCTCCTTGATGATGTAATCGGCAAACCGGCTGGTTGCCTTGAACTCCAGTCGCAGATTGTTCTCCTCCACCACCAGATTCTGCGACAAATTGCGCAGGAACAGGCCGATGAAGATCTGGTCGGTCGCGACATCGAGCAGCGTGCCTTCGCGCGCGCCCTGGCGCACGGCGGCGAGCGCCTTCGGATTGAAGCGCTCGCGGTCGAAACGCACCCACTCGATCTGCAACGGCAGCACGTAGCGTGTCGCCACGTCTCCTTGCTTGGTCTCGAAGAACGCGATCCAGGGCCGGTTGTCGCCGATGTCGCAGAACGGCACCGCCGAGGTCAGCGCGGTCTTGATGTGCTTGGCATTGTGCTCGGGATACCACCGCGTCCGCGAGAGGAATCCCGGCAGCACGTCGCGCTCGAACACGCCACGCTCGCGGGCGAGCGACACCCAATTCGAGTTCACCGGCACCACCAACGTCTCGAACTCCGGCACCGCGCGCGGCGTCACCGGCTCGGACTTGTCGCGCTCCTGAAGCTGGAACCAGTAGAAGCCGTAGGGCCCCAGCGTGATCATGTAGGGCAGTTCGCCGATCGGAGGAAAGCGCGTGCGGCCGAGCATTTCCTGCGGGATGCGGTCCTTCCAGGGCGACAGATCGAGCTCGGTTGCCTGCGCGGCGCGCGACAAATTGGCGACGCAGAGGATCACCTCGTCGCGATATTGCCGGACATAGGCCAGCACGGCGCGGTTGGCGGGGCGGATGAAGGTCATGGTGCCGCGGCCGAAGGCGAGCGTCGACTTGCGCACCGAGATCAGCCGCTTGGTGGCGCTGAGCAGTGAAGACAGGCTGCGCGACTGCGCCTCCACATTCACCGCCTCATAGCCGTAGACCGGGTCCATGATCAGCGGCGCATAGAGACGGGCCGGATCGCAGCGCGAGAAGCCGCCGTTCCGGTCCGGACTCCACTGCATCGGCGTGCGGACGCCGTTGCGGTCGCCGAGATAGATGTTGTCGCCCATCCCGATTTCGTCGCCGTAATAGATGATCGGCGTGCCGGGGAAGGACAGCAGCAGCGAGTTCATCAGCTCGATCTTGCGGCGGTCATTGTCCATCAGCGGCGCAAGACGTCGGCGAATGCCGACATTGATGCGCGCGCGTGGGTCATTGGCGTAGGTGGTCCAGAGATAGTCGCGCTCGACGTCGGTGACCATCTCTAGCGTGAGTTCGTCATGATTGCGCAGGAACAGCGCCCATTGGCAGCTCGCCGGGATGTCCGGGGTCTGGCGCAGGATGTCGGTGATCGGGAAACGGTCCTCCTGCGCGATCGCCATGTAGATGCGCGGCATCAGCGGGAAGTGGTAGGCCATGTGGCACTCGTCGCCACGGCCGAAATATTCCTGCACGTCTTCCGGCCATTGATTGGCCTCGGCCAGCAGCAGCTTGCCCTTGGAGTAGGCGTCGAGCTCCTGACGCAGGCGCTTGATGATCGCATGCGTCTCGGGCAGGTTCTCGTTCGAGGTGCCCTCGCGCTCGCACAGATAGGGAATGGCGTCCAATCGGAAGCCGTCGACGCCGGCATCCAACCAGCGCTTCATCACCTGGATGATGGCGCTCACCACGCGCGGATTGTCGAAATTGAGGTCCGGCTGGTGCGAGAAGAAGCGGTGCCAGTAGAAGGCGCCAGCCTCGGGATCCCACGTCCAGTTCGACTTCTCCGTGTCGGTGAAAATGATGCGCGTGCCCTGGTATTTCTGATCGGTGTCGCTCCAGACGTACCAGTTGCGTGCGCTCGAGCCCGGATGGCTGCGGCGCGCGCGCTTGAACCATTTGTGCTGGTCCGAGGTGTGGTTGACGACGAGCTCGGTGATGACTCGCAGGCCCCGCTTCTGCGCCTCCTGGATGAAGCGCTTGAAATCCTTCATCGTCCCGAAATCGGGGTTGACCGCGCCGTAATCGGCGATGTCGTAGCCGTCGTCGCGGCCGGGCGAGGGGTAGAACGGCAGCAGCCACAGCGCGGTGACGCCGAGCTCCTGGAGATAGGGCAGCTTCTCGGTCAGGCCGGCGAAGTCGCCGATACCGTCATTGTTGCTGTCGGCAAAGGCCTTGACGTGGAGCTGGTAGATGATGGCGTCCTTGTACCAGAGCTCATCCACGATCTCGGCAGCCTCGGCTTTCCTGGTGTCGACGGAAGACAGAACATTCATGGCGTGAACCCTTACGCCAGGCCGCGGAACAGGAGCGCGGGATCGCGCTCGGGATCGATACGCAACCTGACCCCGCCCCATTCGATGCCGGACCGTTCGCCGGTGAGGAGGTTTTCGAGTGCCGCAACATGATGTCGCTGCCCGCTGGCGTCAACAGTGACGTCACCGAGCGGCAGCCAGAATTCGCGCACATGGCGCGACAGCGCGATCACGACAACGACGGTGTTGGCAGGCTCGGCCGCCTCCTTCACGAAGGCAATGGTTTCGCCGTCCTCGATGCCGAGGAAGCGCAAATTGGCCGTCTGCTGGAGCGCCGCATTCTCGTTGCGGACGCGATTGAGCGCGGTGATGTAGGGCTTGATGTTGCCGGGCGTGTCCCAGTCGCGCTGCTTGATCTGGTATTTCTCGGAATCCAGATATTCTTCACGGCCGGGGATCGCCGTGTGCTCAAGCAGCTCGAAGCCGCTGTAGATGCCGTAACTGCCCGACAGCGTCGCGGCCAGCGCAAGGCGCGACTTGAATGCCCAGGCTTCGCCGCTCTGGAGGTGAAAGGGCAGCAGGTCGGCTGTGTTGACGAACAGGTTCGGGCGATAGAAGTCGCGTTCGGGATAACGGGTCAGTTCGCCCAGATATTGCTCCAGCTCCCACCGCGAGGTGCGCCAGGGGAAATAGGTGAAGGACTGCGCGAAGCCGAGCTTGGCGAGCCCCTTCATCAGCTTCGGTCGGGCGAAGGTCTTGGAGAACAGGATCACTTCGGGATGTCGGCGGCGGATGTCGCGGATCAGCCACTCCCAGAACGGAAATGGCGCGGTGTCGTGATTGTCGATGGCGAAAATGGTCACACCATGGTCGATCCAGAACAGCATGGCATCGCGAAACGCGTTCCACAGCCCAGCCCTGTCGACGGAGTTAAAATCGGGGATGACGATATCCGAATAGGCGCCATCCACCGTCCGCACCGAGCGATCCGGCCGCCACTTGAACCATTCCGGATGCTGCGTCAGCCAGGGATGGTCCGGGGAGCATTGCACGGCGAAGTCGAGCGCGAGCTCGAGGCCGTACTCCAGGCAGGTCGCAACCAGTGCGCGGAAATCCTCGATCGTGCCGAGCTCGGGATGCAGCGCATCGTGTCCGCCTTCCATCGTGCCGATCGCATAGGGCGAGCCGGGATCGCCTTCACCCGCCACTGGCGCATTGTTACGGCCCTTGCGGCGGGTGTGGCCGATCGGGTGGATTGGCGTGAAGTAGAGCACGTCGAACCCCATCGCGGCGATGTCGGGCACGCGGGCGATGCAGTCTCTCAGCGTGCCATGCCGGCCGGGGATCCGGCTCTGGCTGCGCGGCATCATCTGGTACCAGGCGCCAAAGCGTGCCCTATCGCGGTCGATGATCAGCGGAAAGGAGGCTGAGCGGGTGAGGTCGGGCCGCGACTGGCTCTCGGCCATGGCTTCGCCGAGCTCGGTTGCGAGCAGCGGGCCGACGTCGCCGCTCTGAAGAAAATCCTCGCACTGTCTGAGGATGACCAATGCTGCGTCTTGCCCCGCGCCATGCGCCTTGGTCAAGAGGCCGGCGCCCTCGATGGCGTCGAGGGTGACATCCGCACCGGAGCGTTGCTTGCGCGCGACGCTGTGGGACCAGGTGGCGAACTCGTCGGTCCAGGCTTCGATGGCGTAGATGTATTGCCCGGCCCCGGTCGGGACGAAGGCGCCCGACCAGCGGTCATTACCGTGATGGGTCATCGGCTCACGCTGCCATTCGCGGTCCTGCTCGCGGCGCCACAGCAGCGCGGCGCCGATCACGGCGTCACCGTCACGATAGATGTCGGCCCAGACCTCGACCCGGTCGCCCGCGATCCGCTTCACGGCAAAGCGGCCGCCATCAATCAAGGGATAGACGTCTTCGATGAGGAAAGCGCTGCCGGCTGCAGCACTTTCGACAGTTTGAATTGTCTTGTTCACGGTGATGCCATTGACAAGAAAGCAGGGGCCCGTTTCCCTTGTCGGGAACCTACGCTTGAGACCTATATAGAAAGCCGCTTGTGTGTCATTAGTTCCCGCTGGGAACGGCAGGCGCAGTTTGTGAGTTAAGCCCGACTAACGTCTTCCGCTGCCTCTTAAAATCGATGCCCCCGGCAAGTGGGTGGCCTGCAAGCTGCGTGCCGAATGGATCTTTTAGCTCAAGCCCGAATCAAGGGCGTTCAATCTGAATTCGTTGATGCCTTGGGAAAGCTGCGGGTCACCGACCCCATGGCCCTCAAATCGATCCTCGACGCCCTGCCGGAAAAGCGGCTTTACCGCTTTGTCGGCGGGCCGGTCGTGGTGCGCGCCTTGGGGCATCCGCGAACGGAATTGGCGGCTGTCGGTGCGCCACCATTGCAATGGAAATTGACGGCAAATGGCAAAATGATCGGGCAAGGCGAGACGCGTGAGCCCGTGATCGCCTGGCCTGCCGGCCTGCCGCTCGGCTATCATCGTTTGACTCTGACCGACGCGGAAGGCGTGACGGAAGAGGTGCCGATGATCGTGGCGCCCGAGCGCGCGTTCGGCGGCGATTTCGACCGTGGTTGGCTGCTTGCCGTGCAGCTCTATAGCGTCCGCTCCAGCCGCAATTGGGGCATCGGCGATTTTACCGACCTGGCCGATCTCGTCCGACTCGCCAAACAATTGGGAGCCGACGGTATCGGGCTCAATCCGCTGCATGTGCTGTTCGACGACCACCCGGCCGATTGCAGCCCCTATTCGCCGAACAGTCGGCTGTTTCTCAATCCGCTCTATATCGACGTCGAGGCGATCCCGGAATTCTCGGCCGACCTCGTGCCGGATGCCGCCGCGACTGCAGCGCGGCTGCGCGAAGGCGACCGTGTGCCCTATACGGACATGGCGGCGTTGAAATGGCTGGGCTTGCGCGCTGTCTACAACAGTTTCGTGACGAGCGCGAGCGAAGCGCGCCGCAAGCAGTTCGAGGCTTTCCGCGCCGCCCGCGCACCGCTGTTATCCCGCTTTGCCTGCTTCGAGGTGCTGCGTCATCGCTTCACCGCGCCATGGTGGGAATGGCCGGTGGAATGGCAAAAGCCTGATGATGCGCAATGCGCCGAGCTGCGCAATGGGGCCGACAAGCGCGACGTCGAGTTCGTCGAATTCGTGCAATGGACGGCTGACAGCCAGTTGCACGCGGCCAAGGAGCTGGCGACCCAGCTCGGCATGCGGGTCGGACTCTATCTCGACGTTGCTGTCGGCGTGCAATCCAACGGCTTCGATGCCTGGAACGAGCAGATGGCGATTTCCCGCCATCTCGCCGTCGGCGCGCCGCCCGACGTGCTCAATACCGTCGGCCAGGACTGGGGTCTTGCCGGCTTCAACGCAGGGGGCCTGGAAGCTCAATCCTTCGTGCCGTTCGCCGACATGCTCGCCGCCTCGATGCGCCATGCTGGGGCCATCAGGCTCGATCACGTGCTCGGTTTGAAGCGGCTTTATCTGGTGCCGCGCGGCTTCAAGCCCGACAACGGCGCCTATGTGCAGATGCCGTTCGAGGCGCTGCTGGCGGCGGTGGCGTGCGAGAGCGCGGCCCACAAATGCATCGTGATCGGCGAGGACCTCGGCACCGTGCCGGAAGGCTTCCGCGAGATGATGCAGGATTTCGGCATCTGGTCCTACCTCGTCATGATGTTCGAGCGCGATGATACCGGCCATTTCCGCAACGTCGACCACTACCGGCCCAACGCACTGGTCACGCTGAACACCCATGACCTGTCGACCTATGCCGGTTGGCGCTCGTTCGGCGATCTCAGGATGAAGCGCTCGCTCGGTATCGATCCCGGCGAGAACGATCAGGCGCGCTGGGATGCGCTCGGCAGGCTCGACGAGATTTTGCGCCAGAACGGCATCAATGCCAACGACCTCTATTCGGTGCTCGCCTTCCTGTCGCGCACGCCGTCGCGGCTGCTCGCGGTGTCGCTGGAGGATCTGCTCGGCGTGATCGACCAGCCGAACATTCCCGGCACGATCGACGAGCATCCGAACTGGCGCCAGCGGCTCCCTGTTACGCTCGACAAGATCGCGTCCAAGATCGATCTCGCGGCTTTGAAGGCCGCGACGCGGGAACGTTCATTGAACGGCGGAAGCTGAAATCCTGGGCTCGACGACATTGTCTCAGAAGATCGAGGACTATGCACTGATCGGCGATTGCGAGACGGCCGCGCTTGTCGGGCGCAACGGCTCGATCGACTGGCTGTGCTGGCCGGCCTTCGATTCCGACGCCTGCTTTGCCGCGATCCTCGGCACCCACAGGAACGGCCGCTGGCTGATCGCACCGAGCGGGGATGTCACGGCTACGTCGCGCCGTTATGTTGGCGATTCACTCATCCTCGAAACCCGGTTCGAGACGGACAATGGCACCGTCGCCCTGATCGACTTCATGCCGCCGCGCGGCAAGGCGTCTGATATCGTGCGGCTGGTCCGCGGCATCAACGGTGCGGTGAAGATGCGGATGGACCTCGTGATCCGCTTCGGCTTCGGCGCCGACATTCCCTGGGTGCGGCGGATCGACCATTCCCTGATGGCAATTGCCGGCCAGGATATGACTGTGCTGCGCACGCCTGTTGAGACCCGCGGCGAGAATCTGACCACTGTTTCCGACTTCGAAGTGACGGCCGGCGAGACCGTACCGTTCGTGCTGACCTACGGACCCTCGCATCTGCCGCCGGTCGAGTCGATCGATCCAGAGATCGCGCTCGAGGAGACCGAAAGGTTCTGGCAGGACTGGTGCAGCCACTGCACCCGCGATGGCAATTATCACGATCTCGTCATGCGCTCGCTGATCACGCTGAAGGCGCTGACCTTCGCCCCGACCGGCGGCATCGTCGCGGCACCGACCACGTCATTGCCGGAGAAGCTCGGGGGCAGCAGGAACTGGGACTACCGCTTCTGCTGGCTGCGCGATGCCACCTTCACGCTGCTGGCGCTGATGAACTCGGGCTACACCGAGGAAGCCCTGGCCTGGCACAACTGGCTCCTGCGCGCCGCCGCCGGCTCGCCCTCGAACATGCAGATCATGTACGGCATCTGGGGCCAGCGCCGGCTGTTGGAGTGGGAGGCGGGCTGGCTCGACGGCTATGAGGGCGCCAAGCCGGTGCGCATCGGCAATGCCGCGCATGCGCAGCTTCAGCTCGACGTCTATGGCGAGTTGATTGACGCTTTCCACCAGTCGCGCATGGCCAAGCTCAAGCTCGACGAGGAGACCTGGGCGCTGGAATGCGCGGTGCTCAATCATCTCGCCGAGGTCTGGGACCGGCCCGATCACGGCATCTGGGAGCGCCGCGGCCAGCCCAAGCACTACGTCTTCTCCAAGGTCATGACCTGGGTCGCCTTCGATCGCGGCATCAAGAGTGCCGAGACCTTCGGCTTTAAGGCGCCGCTGTTGCACTGGCAGGCCTTGCGCGAGGCCATTCATCGTGACGTCTGCAACCACGGCTTCGATGCGGACGAAAACACGTTCGTCGAGTCCTACGGCTCGAAGCTGCTCGATGCCAGCGTGCTGCTGTTGCCCGCCGTCGGGTTCCTGCCGCCATCGGATCCCCGGATCCGCGGCACCATCGCCGCTGTCGAGAAATGGCTGATGCGCGACGGCTTCGTGCTGCGGCATGACCCGCGCGAGCTGCCTGCGGGGCAGCCGCCGCTCGAAGGCGCGTTCCTGGCCTGCACGCTGTGGCTGGCCGATGCTCATGTGCTGTCGGGCGATCTCGACAAAGCACAAATGTTGTTCGATCGCGTGGTGGGCATTGCGAACGATGTCGGGCTGCTGGCGGAGGAATATGATTTCGTGGCACGGCGCCAGACCGGCAACTTCCCGCAGGCGCTGACCCACATCGCGCTGATCAACACCGCACATAATCTGTCGGCGGCCCGGCAGGAAAGCGAGAAGCCGGCCGTGCAGCGCTCGCAGTAGTGACGCAGCGGGCGACTGCCGAGAGTAGGAGGTTAATTGCTTCCGCTACGGTTCAGCTGAAACCAGCCGACGCCAAACTCAGCCCACCCCATTCCGCTTCAAGATCATCTCTATCGCCTCGGCAAAACCGTCCTGCTCGTTGGTCGCAGTGACGTGAGTGGCGTGGTCCTTGACGTTGTCGGCGGCATTACCCATGGCGATCGAGATGCCGCTGACGCGGAACATCGCGAGGTCGTTCTGCATATCGCCGATGGTGGCGACCGCGTCGGTGGAGATGCCAAGGCGCTTGGCCATGGCCTGCACGAAGGTGCCCTTGTTGAAGCCGGGCGGGGTGATGTCGAGATAGTAAGTTTGCGAGCGTACCGCTGTGGCCTCGTTGCCGAGCGCCTCCTGCATTGCCTTCTCGCACCGCTCAAGGCCTGCGGCATCGGCACTGGCGCCGACGATCTTGCAGGCGCTCGCAAGGTACGGCGAAAAATCCGTCACGATGGTCGGATCGGCGCGGATCGTGCGCTGCTCATGCGCGACATAGCTGCCCTCGCGATTGTCGATCAGCCATTTGTCGGTGGAGAAGAGCCAGACGTCGGCGCCGTATTCGCGGAGGATCCGCAGCGATCTCTCGGCCGCGCCCGCCGGGATGAGGTGCTGCTCGACCGGTCTCATCTCGGGATCGACGATCGAGGAGCCGTTGAACGGCCCGACCGGCAGCCAGAGCGCCAACGGCTCGATCAGGAAGCGCATGCCGATCGCGGGGCGGCTGGAGGTGATGGTGAAGCCGATGCCTGCCTGGTGCAACCGCTGCACGACAGACCTCGCGCGCTCCGTCAGCGTCTTGTCCTTGGTCAGCAGCGTGCCGTCGACGGCGGAGACGACCAGTGAGATCTTCGTCATGGCAGGACCTTAAGGTTCAGGTTTTCTTATTCAGATATCTTGGCCTTAGCGCTTCGCCCCGCCCAACCTCAATTGCCGCACCACGCCGTCCACGATCGCCTCGACGGATTCGTCGATCGAGACGGTGATGACGTGCTCGCCCGCCTCCGGCGGTTCCAGCGTGTTGAACTGGCTGGTCAACAGCTCGGGCGGCATGAAATGACCTTTGCGGTGGGCGAGCCGCTCGGCGATCAGCTGCTTCGTGCCCTTCAGGAAGACGAAGCGGACGTCGTCGCGTCCGCGCAGCAGCACGTCACGATAGGCGTGTTTCAGCGCCGAGCAGGCGATGATGACGTGCTCGCCGCGTCCGCAGACCCGCGCGATCTCGTCGGCGATCGCATTGAGCCAGGGCCAGCGGTCTTCGTCGGTGAGCGGATGGCCCGCCTTCATTTTCTCGACATTGCTGGCGGGATGAAAGCTGTCGCCGTCCTCGAAGCGCCAGCCGAGGCGCTCGCCGAGTGCCGCCGCAATCGTGCTCTTGCCAGAGCCAGACACGCCCATCACGATCAATGCACAAGGTGCTTCAACGCCCGCCACGAATTCCCTCCGGAAGCGCGGCCTGGTCGACCAGCCAGACGGTCTCACCATTCGAACGCGCGCGCAATGCCGGCAGAGTCTCGCCATTGAGGAGGCGCGTCAAGATCGGCCGCTTGTCGTGCCCGGCGATCCCGAACAGCATTTCGCGGCAGGATGCCAGAACGGGCAGGGTGAGCGAGACCCGCGGGACGAACGGCGCGACATTGGCCTTGGGCACCCCGACGACCCAGCGTTCGGTCTCCTCGACTTCGGGATAGCCGGGAAACAGCGAAGCGGTGTGGCCGTCCGGGCCTACGCCCATCAGGACCATGTCGAACAGCGGCCGTGCCGCATCGAGCCGGTCAGCGCCATAGAAGGCTTGCAGCTCGCGAGCATAGGCCTCGGCGGCGCGATCAGGATTTTCGGCCGTGGTCGGGATCGGGTGGATATGGCCTGAGGGCGCACTGCGATCGAGGAAGCTCGCGCGGGCGGCTGCCATGTTGTTGAGGGGATCGCTTTCCGGCACGAAACGCTCGTCGCCGATGAACCAGTGCACGCGCTCCCACGGAATTCTTTCGCGCCAGGCGTCGCTGCCGAGCAATTGATAGAGCTTCCTCGGGCTGGAGCCGCCGGTGAGGCAGATTGCGATGCGCGAAGGGTTGGCGGCGATCCGCGCCATAACCCGTTCGGCCGCGGTAAGCGCCAACGCCTCGGCGTCGGCCGCGACGATCAGTTTCGGCTGCTCGGCCGCTTCCATCACGAGTACTTCCGCCAGCTTCGTCCGTCGCGCCGGAGCAGCTCGTCCGCGCAGGCCGGGCCGTCGCTGCCGGCTTTATAGGTCTCGATGCCGTTGGTGCCCGCGCTTTGCCAGGCGTCCAGGAACGGCTGCACCGCATCCCACCCGGCCTCGATGCCGTCGGCGCGCTGGAACAGGATGTTGTCGCCGATCATGCAGTCGTAGATCAGTGTCTCGTAGCCGGTCGAGGGATCGGCGTGGAAATAGTCGCCATAGCGGAACTTCATCTCGACGCCGTCGATGGTGACGCTCGGTCCCGGGATCTTGGCGTTGAACTGGAGCTCGATGGTCTCGGTCGGTGCAATGCCGATAGTGAGAAAGTTTTGCGACAGGCGATCGACGGCCGTGCCTGAGAACATCGACAGCGGCGCCTGCTTGAACTTGATCGCGACCTCCGTGCGCTTGTGGCCCAGCGCCTTGCCGGTGCGCAAATAGAAGGGCACGCCGGCCCAGCGCCAATTGTCGATCATCAGTTTGAGCGCGACATAGGTCTCAGTGGTGCTGCCGGGCTTGACGTCTGCCGTCTTGCGATAGTCCGGAATCTCCTCGTCGCCGATGCGGCCGGCGAGATATTGCGCGCGCACCGAGCTCCTCAGCGCTTCCTGCTGGCTCGGCCGCTGGATCGCGGTGAGAACCTCGGCCTTCTCCGAGCGGACAGAATGGGCGTCGAACCGGCTCGGCGGCTCCATCGCCACCAGCGACATCAGCTGGAACAGATGGTTCGGCACCATGTCGCGGAGCGCACCGGTGGCATCGTAGAAGCCGCCGCGATGGCCGACGCCGAGCTTCTCCTCTACCGTGATCTGAACGTGGTCGATATGATTGCGATTCCAGATCGGCTCGAACATGCCGTTGGCAAAGCGCAGCACCAGGATGTTCTGCACCGTCTCCTTGCCGAGGTAATGATCGATCC
Source organism: Bradyrhizobium sp. 179 (assembly GCF_023073535.1). Lineage (NCBI taxonomy): Bacteria > Pseudomonadati > Pseudomonadota > Alphaproteobacteria > Hyphomicrobiales > Nitrobacteraceae > Bradyrhizobium > Bradyrhizobium sp. 179. Next base: position 55,386 of record NZ_JADPJR010000023.1, read on the forward strand.
GGTAGATCTGGTGCTCATCCATGATCTTCAAAAGTTCGGCGTTCAGCGCGCGCGCCGAGGCGAGGTCGGTGCCGAACGGCTTCTCGATCACGAGGCGCCTCCAGGTGCCGTTCTGCTTCATCAGGCCGGTACGGCCGAGCTCGCGCGCGGTCGGCGCGAAAGCCGCTGGCGGGGTGGCGAGATAGAACAGCCGGTTGCCGCCGGTGCCTTCCGAGCATTCCAGCGTGTCGAGATGCTCGCGCAAGCGGTCGAACGAGGGCGGATCCTTCGCATCGGCCTCGACGAAGGTCACGCATTGCAGCAGCTGTTTTGCGATCACGTCGTCAACCGGGCGCGTTGCAAACTCGCGCAGGCCCTTCATCAGGCTGTCGCGCAGCTCGTCATCCGATTGAGCCTTGCGGCCAACGCCGACGACGCAGAATTTCTCCGGCAAAAGGTCTTCGGCGGCGAGATTGTAGAGCGATGGCATCACCAGCCGATGGGTCAGGTCTCCGGTCACGCCAAAGATGACGAAGGCGCAATTTTCCGGCTTGCGCTTTGGCTGCGGGTCTTTTGTCACGAATTGTCGGCCTTCGCTTGAGTACGTTTTACTGCAGCTTCGAACTATTTTGACTTCGGCACGCCGGGCTGCTTCGGCTCCTGGTGGCCGCCGAACCCGGCGCGCATTGCGGAGAGAATTTTCTCGGCGAATGTGTGTTCCTTGCGGGAGCGGAAACGCGTGTAGAGGGCCGCGGTCAACACTTCGGCAGGGACCGCCTCGTCGATCGCCGCATTCACGGTCCAGCGTCCTTCGCCGGAATCCTCGACGAAGCCGGAATATTCCGCCAACGCCGGGCTGTCGGCGAGCGCCGTCGAGGTGAGGTCGAGCAGCCAGGATGGGATCACGCTGCCGCGCCGCCACACCTCGGCAATGTCGGCGAGATCTAAATCGTAACGGTGGTCCGCCGGCAACGCCTCGATATTGGCGTTCTTGAGGATATCAAAACCTTCGGCATAGGCCTGCATCAGACCGTATTCGATGCCGTTATGGATCATCTTGACGAAATGTCCGGCACCGATGGGGCCGGCATGGATGTAGCCCTGCTCGATGCGGGGATCGCGGCCCTCCCGCCCCGGCGTGCGTGGAATGTCGCCGGCGCCGGGCGCGAGCGCGGCGAAGATCGGATCGAGCCGGTCCACCACCTGCTTCTCGCCGCCGATCATCATGCAATAGCCGCGGTCGAGCCCCCACACTCCGCCGGAGGTGCCGACGTCGACATAGTGGATGCCGCGCTCCTTCAGCGCCTTGCCGCGGCGGACGTCGTCCTGCCAGAAGGTGTTGCCGCCGTCGATGATGACGTCGCCCGCCTGCATCACGCCGGCGATCGTCTCGATCGTGGTCTCGGTGATACGTCCCGCAGGTAGCATCACCCAGGCCGCGCGCGGCCGCTCGAGTTTCGAGATGAATTCCTCGAGCGTCGCGGAGCCGATCGCGCCATCTGCGGCAAGGCCGGCGACGGCCTTGGCGTCCTTGTCGTAAACCACGGCCTGATGGCCGTGACGCATCAGGCGGCGAACGATGTTGCCGCCCATCCGGCCGAGACCGATCATGCCGAGTTGCATGTGAGAGCTCCTTTAATTCAATGCGTCGCTAAGCGCCGTGTTGAGCGCCGCGAGACCTTTCTTGAGCCCGCCCTTCAGGTGGACGCGCAGCGCGCGCCGGCCGCGCTCGGTGAGCACGTCGAAATCGCCGCGCGCCTGCGCCGCCTTGATCACCCCAAAGCTCGCCTTCTGGCCCGGCACCGGCAGATCCTTGGCGTCGTCGGCGGTGATCTGGAGGAACACGCCGCTATCTGGCCCGCCCTTGTAGGCCTGCCCGGTGGAGTGCAGAAAGCGCGGTCCGAATTCGGCGCAGGTCGCGACATGCCGCTTCTCGCGCACTTCGAGCCGCATGGCCTGAAGTGCGTCGATGGTGGTCTTGTCGCGCGCGATGTAGCCGAGCAGGGCGACATAGTCGCCATGGCCCGAGCGCGACAGATGCGCCTTCAGCCATGAGGTAAGGTCGCCATTGGCGCCGGCGGCGCGCAGTGCCGTGGCGTTGGCTTCATCGGTGTAGAGGTCGGCTTCATCGGTGCTGACCACCGGCTGCTCGGCTGGCAGCGCGCCGGTCTTCTCGAACTCTGAAGTGAGCTCGCGGGTCTTGATCTTGGCCGCTTCCACGTCCGGCTGGTTGAACGGGTTGATGCCGAGAATGCTGCCGGCCACGGCCGTCGCCATCTCGAAGCGGAAGAACTCCTGGCCGAGATGGTCGATCGACTTCATGACTATCCGCACCACGGGATGGCCGGCGGCCTCGATCGCGGCAAGCTTGGAATCATGGGCGGCGTCCGCCTCGCCTTCGATGCGGATGTCGATGAAGAAGCGGTCGTTGCCGTAAATCGCGGGTTCGCCCAGCGGCTCGCCCTCGATCGGGATCAGGCCCTTGCCCTCCTTCCCGGTCGATTCCGCGATCAGCTGCTCGGCCCAGGCGCCGAAATCGGCGATCTTCTTCGATGCCAGGATCGTCACCTTGTCGCGGCCTTCGAGGCCGGCGAGGCCCATGGCGAGGCCGAGCTGCACGCCCGGGTTCTCGGATGGCGGCACGTCCGGCCCGCAGGAGCGGGCCATCGCCAGTGCATGCTTGATGAAGGTCTTGACGTCTATGCCCGCGGTTGCCGCCGGCACCAGGCCGAACGGCGAGAGCACCGAATAGCGGCCGCCGATCGTGGGTTCGCCGTGGAAGATGCGGGCGTATTTCAGCTTCTTCGCGGCTTTCTCCAGCGACGAGCCCGGATCGGTCACCGCGATGAAGCGGTGGCCGGTGTTCACCTTCGGCCCAACCGCCTTGGCAACCCGCTCATGGAAATAGTCCTTCATCGCGTTCGGCTCGGTGGTGCCGCCGGACTTGCTGGAGACGATGAAGACGGTGTTGGCGACGTCGATCCTGGCCTCCATCGCCCGCACTTCGGCCGGGTCGGTGGAATCCAGCACATGCAGTTTGGGGAAGCCGGGCTTCTTCCCGAAGGTTTCGGCCAGCACCTCCGGCCCGAGGCTCGAACCACCCATGCCGAGCACGACGGCGTCGGAGAATTTCTGCCCCTTCACGCGGCCGGCATAGTCCTCGTAGTCGGCGATGTCGGCTCTTGCCGCGCTGTCGAGCCAGCCCAGCCATTTGTCCTCGTCGGTGCCGGTCCAGACCGACTTGTCGCGCGCCCACAGCCTGCGGATCTTGGCAGATGCGCGCCATTCCTCGGTGGTCTTGGCCAGGCTCGTGCCGAGCCCGTCGCCGAGCGAGAGCAGCTGGCGGTCGAGCGCGGGGCCGAGCACCACGGCCCGCTTGTGCGCGACAGCGCCATAGAGCTTATCGGCGGCATCGGCAAACTGCTTGACGCCGTCCTTGACCAGCTCCTCGGTGATCGCATCGAGCGAAATGCCGGAGCGCTCCAGCTCCTCGAGCACGCGGCGGGCGTCGTCGACATTCTCTTCCAGGCTGTCGCGCGGCTTGCCGTGATCGCGGAACGCGTCCAGCGTCGCCGGCGGCACCGTGTTGATGGTGTCGGGGCCGATCAGTTCCTCGACATAGAGGACATCGCTGTAATCCTTGTTCTTGGTGCCGGTGGACGCCCACAGCATGCGCTGCGGCTTGGCGCCCTTGGCGGCGAGCTTGTCCCAGCGTGGCCCCGAGAACAGGCGCTTGAAATCCTGATAGGCGATTTTGGCATTGGCGATCGCGACCTTGCCCTTGAGCGCGGCGAGCCGTTCCTTTTCGGAGGGATCGTTGGCGCGGGCGATCTTCTCGTCGAGCTGCTTGTCGACCACCGAGTCGATCCGGCTGACGAAGAAGCTCGCGACGCTGGCAACATGCGACGGGTCGCCGCCGCCGGCGACGTATGTCTCCAGACCGGCGAGATAGGCCTCGGCGACCCTCAGGTAGACGTCCCTGGAGAACAGCAGCGTGATGTTGATGCTGATGCCGTCGCCGATGAGCTGTTCGATCGCCGGCAGGCCCTCCGGCGTCGCCGGCACCTTCACCATCAAATTCTTGCGGTTGACGTCCTTCCAGAGCCGCCGCGCCTCGGCGACCGTGCCGGCGGTGTCCATCGCCAGATAGGGCGAGACCTCCAGGCTGACATAGCCGTCGCCTCCCTTGAGGCGGTCGTAGACCGGGCGCAGCACGTCGGCGGCATTCTGGATGTCCTCAACCGCAACGGCTTCGAACAGGTCGGCCACGGTGCGGTCGCCACGCTTCAGCGCCTTGCCGATCGGCGCATCGTATTCGTCCGAGCTGCCGATTGCCTTCTCGAAGATCGAGGGATTGGAGGTGACCCCCTTGACGCCGTCGGTGTCGATCAGTCGCTTCAGGTCGCCCTTGGCGATGAAGCCGCGGGCCAGGAAGTCGAGCCAGACGGCTTGTCCGTGCTTTTCCAGTTCTTTGACGGGATTCATGATGTTTATCTATCTCCAAGCCTGCGGGCGAGGGTTTCCGCGCCGGTCCTGACGCGCTATCCTCTAGCTTACATGCGCCCGCGAGGGAACCAATCAAGGGGATGGGAGTCATACCCTCCGGTGTAACTCCGCCGCGATCGTGGCGATCCAGGCGGCAGCAGCCGGCGGCGACATGGAGTGCGGCGGACTCCGATCCGTCCGTCACGTGACGGCGAATGGCTGTGCTGAGGAAGCATGCAGCACATCGTGACGAGTTCATGCTCTTGCCAACCTCCGCAATTCGCGCCGGCCACGAGCATCGCGGCGTGCCGCGATCCTGAAGTTACGTAACCCGTGACGCACTGCGGCTGGTGATCGCGGCGCGCAGAAATCCGCGCGTGGCAATCGCATCGTCTTCGATCGGAGAGCCGTTCGACTGATTTGGATACGTCGCTGCACGCTTGCCCGATTGCTGCCGCCGGTCCGCGCACCGCATTGCAGCAGGAAGATGAACGCGGCGCTCAAGGCTTCGCCGTACAAGCGTCATAAGATCGCCGCTGGCAGACCCCTATGCTGCAGCGCCGGATGAGCTTTCTCCCCGGTAATGCCCGGATGTTGCGAGCAAGTGACATTTTCTGGAAATGAGCCAATATGGATGTAGATTCGCTCAAATTACAGGCATGTGCCTGTTCGTAACTCAACGAGTGCCTACGTTGTGCGTTGCGTCGAGCCGGCACCCGGGTGTCCAATGATCGTCATGTGCTCACGCTGATTCGAAACGGCCTGAGGAACGGTCCGGTAACTGCATTCGTTTCAGCTTGTAGCGGAACTCACGCGGAGAGGGATCATGTACAACGATTCTCTATTCAACGCTTTCGCTCGGTCGTTCGAGGCGAGAAGCCAGCACGACTTATCGATGGCGGAATATCTGGAATCGTGTCGAAGCGATCCCATGAAATACGCGAACGCGGCCGAACGCCTGCTAGCTGCCATCGGCGAACCCCAGACGATTGACACGGCCAAGGACCCACGCCTTGGCCGTATTTTTTTGAACCGCACGATCCGCACCTATCCGGCCTTCGCCGGCTTCTACGGCATGGAAGAAACCATCGAGCGCATCGTCGGTTTCTTCCGCCACGCCGCGCAAGGTTTGGAGGAGCGCAAGCAGATCCTTTATCTGCTCGGCCCGGTCGGCGGCGGCAAATCCTCGCTCGCCGAGCGGTTGAAGTCGCTGATGGAAGTGCACCCCATCTACGTGCTGAAGGCCGGCGATGAACTTTCGCCCGTGTTCGAGAGCCCACTCAGCCTGTTCGATCCCGATCAGCTCGGGCCGATGCTGGAAGAGAAGTACGGAATTCCGCGCCGGCGCCTCACCGGCCTGATGAGCCCGTGGTGCTACAAGCGGCTGGAAGCCTTCGGCGGCGATATCTCGCAGTTCCGCGTCGCCAAGATCCAGCCGTCGCGGCTGCGCCAGATCGCGATCGCCAAGACCGAGCCCGGTGACGAGAACAACCAGGATATCTCCTCGCTGGTCGGCAAGGTCGATATCCGCAAGCTCGAGACCTACGCGCAGAACGATCCGGACGCCTACAGCTATTCCGGCGGCCTCAATCGCGCCAACCAGGGCGTGCTCGAGTTCGTCGAGATGTTCAAGGCGCCGATCAAGATGCTGCATCCGCTGCTGACCGCGACTCAGGAAGGCAACTATATCGGCACCGAGAACATCGGTGCGATCCCCTTCACCGGCATCATCCTCGCACATTCCAACGAAGCCGAGTGGGCGAGCTTCAAGGCCAACAAGAACAACGAGGCGTTCATCGACCGCATCTGCGTCATCAAGGTGCCATACTGCCTCAGGGTCACCGAAGAGCAGAAGATCTACGAGAAGCTGATCCAGGGTTCCGAGCTCGCATCGGCTCCTTGCGCGCCGTCGACACTGGAGACGCTGGCGCGGTTCTCGGTGATGTCGCGCCTGCGCAAGCACGAGAACTCCACGCTGTTCGGCAAGATGCGGGTGTATGACGGTGAGAGCCTGAAAGAGTCCGATCCGAAGGCGCGCAGCGTCCAGGAATATCGCGACGCCGCCGGTGTCGACGAGGGCATGGACGGTGTTTCCACCCGCTTCGCCTTCAAGGTCCTGGCTGCGACCTTCAATCACGACCCGCAGGAGGTCGCCGCCGACGCCGTGCACCTGATGTACGCGCTGGAGCAGGCGATCCGCCGCGAGCAGCTTCCGGAGGAAACCGAGAAACGTTATCTCGAGTTCATCAAGGCGGAGCTCGCGCCGCGCTATGCCGAGTTCATCGGCAACGAGATCCAGAAGGCCTATCTCGAATCCTACTCCGATTACGGCCAGAACCTGTTCGACCGCTACGTCGATTACGCCGACGCCTGGATCGAGGATCAGGACTTCAAGGATCCCGACACCGGCCAGCTGCTCGATCGCGAGCTTTTGAACCAGGAACTGACCAAAATCGAGAAGCCGGCGGGCATTGCCAACCCGAAGGACTTCCGCAACGAGGTCGTCAAATTCTCGTTACGCTCGCGGGCCCAGAACGGCGGCAAGAACCCGACCTGGACCTCCTACGAGAAGATTCGCGATGTGATCGAAAAGCGGATATTCTCCCAGGTCGAGGATCTGCTTCCGGTCATCTCCTTCGGGTCGAAGAAGGACGGCGAGACGGAGAAGAAGCACGGCGAGTTCGTCGCACGCATGGTGGAGCGCGGCTACACCGAGCGTCAGGTTCGCCGGCTCGTCGAATGGTACATGCGCGTGAAGCAGGCCGGTTGAGGCGGATGGGAAAGTGGCCATTCACATTATTGACAGGCGCCTGAATCCAGGCGGCAAGAGTCTTGAGAACCGGCAGCGGTTCTTGCGTCGGGCCAAATCCCTGGTGCAGGGCGCCGTCAAGAAGACCTCGCAGGAACGCGACATCAAGGACGTCCTGGAGGGTGGTGAGGTCACGATCCCGCTCGACGGAATGCACGAGCCGCGCTTCCGCCGGGAGGGCGGCACGCGCGACATGGTGCTGCCTGGAAACAAGAAGTTCGTCGAGGGCGACTATCTCCAGCGCTCGGGCCAGGGCAGCGCCAAGGATTCCGGTCCAGGCGAGGGCGACAGCGAGGACGCCTTCCGCTTCGTGCTGAGCCGCGACGAGTTCGTCGACCTTTTCCTCGACGACCTCGAACTGCCCGATCTTGCCAAGCGCAAGATCGCGCAAACCGAGAGCGAGGGCATCCAGCGCGCCGGCTACACCACCTCGGGCTCGCCGGCCAACATCTCGGTGAGCCGGACGGTTCAGCTCGCGCTCGCCCGCCGCATCGCGCTCCGGCGTCCCCGCAAGAGCGAGATCGAGGAGCTGGAGGCCGAGATCGCCGCCTGCACCGACGAGGACGTTCGCGTCGAGTTGCTCGACAAGCTCGCAAAGCTCAAGGCGAAATCCAAGCGCATCCCCTTCATCGACCCGCTCGACATCCGCTACCGCCGCTTCGAGACGGTGCCGCGGCCGGTGGCGCAGGCGGTGATGTTCTGCCTGATGGACGTCTCGGGCTCGATGTCCGAGCACATGAAGGATCTCGCCAAGCGCTTCTACATGCTGCTCTACGTGTTTCTGAAGCGCCGCTACAAGCATGTCGAGATCGTTTTCATCCGCCACACCGACCGCGCCGAGGAGGTCGACGAGCAGACCTTTTTCTACGGCCCGGCCTCGGGCGGCACGCTGGTCTCCAGCGCGCTCCAGGCGATGCACGAGATCGTGCGCGAGCGCTTCAATCCGGCGGACTGGAACATCTATGCCGCGCAAGCCTCCGACGGCGACAATTCCTATTCCGACGGCGAGCTCACGGGCCTGCTGCTGACCGACAAGATCCTGCCGGTCTGTCAGTTCTTTGCCTATCTCGAGGTCGGCGAGTCCGGCGGCAGTGCCTTCGATCTCTCCGACTCCTCGCTCTGGACCCTTTACGAGCGCCTGCGCAGCAGCGGCGCACCGCTCTCGATGCGCAAGGTCTCGGAGCGCAGCGAGATCTTTCCGGTGTTCCATGACCTGTTCCAACGCCGCGAAACCAGCCAGGAGAAGGCCGCTCCATGACGGAACGCTTGTTCGAAGGCGCGGATTGGGATTTCCACACCTTGCAGCGTATCACCGATGCCTGCGAGGAGGTGGCGTTGCAGGATCTCGGGCTCGACGTCTATCCGAACCAGATCGAGGTCATCACCGCCGAGCAGATGCTGGACGCGTATTCGTCGGTCGGCATGCCGTTGTTCTACAAGCACTGGTCGTTCGGCAAGCATTTTGCGTTTCATGAGGCCTCCTATCGCAAGGGCCTGATGGGGCTCGCCTACGAGATCGTGATCAACTCCTCGCCCTGCATCTCCTACCTGATGGAGGAGAACACGGCGACGATGCAGACGCTGGTGATCGCGCACGCGGCCTTCGGCCACAACCACTTCTTCAAGAACAATTATCTGTTCAAGCAGTGGACCGACGCCGACGGCATCCTGGATTATCTCGACTTCGCCAAGAATTATGTCGCGAGCTGCGAGGAGCGCTACGGCCGCATCGAGGTCGAGCGGACGCTCGACGCTGCGCACGCGCTGATGTCGCACGGTATCGACCGCTATCCCGGCAAGAAGAAGCTCGATTTGCGCGCCGAAGAGAAGCGGGCAGGGCGCCGCCGTCAGCATGAGGAGGAGGTCTTCAACGATCTCTGGCGCACGGTTCCGAAGGGGGCCGCCAAGAGCCGGTCCGCACTCAGCGTCGAACGCCGCCGCAAGCTGCTCGGCTTGCCGCAGGAGAATTTGCTGTACTTCCTGGAGAAAAGCGCACCGCGGCTGGCGCCGTGGCAGCGCGAATTGCTGCGCATCGTCCGCCACATCGCGCAGTATTTCTATCCGCAGAGCCAGACCAAGGTCATGAACGAGGGGACGGCGACCTACGTCCACTACCGCATCATGACCAAGTTGCACGAGCAGGGCCGCATCACCGACGGCAACTTCCTCGAATTCCTGGGGTCGCACACCAACGTGGTGTTCCAGCCAGAATTCGATGATCCGCGCTTCTCCGGCTTCAATCCCTATGCGCTCGGCTTCGCCATGATGCAGGACATCGAGCGCATCGTCACCAGGCCGGAAGACGAGGATCGCGAATGGTTTCCCGATATAGCCGGCAAGAATGACGTGATGGGCGTGCTGCGCGACGTCTGGGCCAATTACCGCGACGAGAGCTTCGTCGGCCAGTTCCTGAGCCCGAAGCTGATGCGGCACTTCCGCATGTTCCACCTGCATGACGATCCCGAGGAGCGCGCGGGGATCCGGGTCGACGCCATCCACGATGAGCGCGGCTTCCGCCGCGTGCGCCGCGAGCTGGCACGGCAGCACGATGTCGGCTACATCGACGCCAATATCGAGGTCGTCGACGTCGATCTCTCCGGCGACCGCCGGCTGATCCTGCATCACCACGTCATCAAAGGCTCGCAGCTCAACGAGACCGACGCCAAGCGCGTGCTCCAGCACCTGGCCGATCTCTGGACGTACGACGTCGCACTGATCGAGGTCGATGCCAACGACAAGGTCCTGCGCGAATATGTCGTGAGCCCGCGCCCGATCACTGCTGCGGCCTGAGGCGGTTTGGTACGCGCGACGCCTGATTGGCTGAGACTCAGCTAGACGCCGGCGAAGTTGAAGCGAGCCCGCGGCTGCTCAAGTGACCAACATGGACCGTTGTATTCTAAGCCGGCCGCTTCATCGGTCTCTTCTTCATCTTGCTCGCATTCAGCTCCACCGCCGCGCGGATCAGTGCCTTCAACGCTTTCTCGTTGAGCTTCTCGCCCTGGCGAATATCGATCGCACGCCGCACGTTTCCGTCGAGGCTGGAATTGAACAGGCCCGCCGGATCCTCCAGCGCCGCGCCCCTGGCGAACGTCATCTTCACCACAGCCTTGTAGGTCTCGCCGGTGCAGATGATGCCGTCGTGCTCCCACACGGGAACGCCGCGCCACTTCCACTCCTCGACGACATCAGGATCGGCCTCCTTGATGAGCTCGCGAATTCGCCCCAGCACCTCGCCGCGCCAGTCGCCGAGCTCCTTGATCCTGCCGTCGATCAGCTTGGAGGGTGAAGCTTCAGTCGAGTCTGCCGTGCTGTGCTTCTTCGCGCTGCCAACGTTTTTCATCATCTCGCCTCGTTCACGCGTTGCTGCGGCTGACATAGGGCAGCGCAAACAAATATAGCCCGGTCGCAAGCCACGGAATGAGCGGGACGAGCGCCAGGAAGCCGATCCAGAGCGCCTGGACCTGCATGGCCATGGCGATGATGTTCGCGATGACGGCGAGCGTGAAAGCCATCGACAGCCAACGATGAATCTGTCGAATCCAGATATGCGTGCTCATTGGGACCTCCTTTTGAAATGGATCGGGATGGACGCCGACGGAGCTAGCCTGCCCGCGCCAGCAGCTCGTCCAGCTTGGCAAAGAACTGCTTCCAGCCGGCATGCGCGCCGCCATAAGCCTGCTTCTGCGTCGGGCTGAAGCCCGCCTGCTCGACACGCAAATGAGTGCCTGCGCCCGTCGGCGTCAGCGTGAAGGTCACGACGCTTTTCAGGTCGAACGCTGCATCCTGATGCGAAAAATTCCAGGTGTAGGCGAGCGTCTTTTGCGGCTCGATAGTGAGCACCTCGCAATCCAGCACGCCGCCCCATTCGCCGCGAAGATTGAAGCGGTGGCCGACGACGGGCTTGAAGTCGTTCTTCATCAGCCATTCTTCGATCAGATGCGGCTGCGTCAGCGCGCGCCAGATTCGCTCCGCCGGGGCGGCAAATTCGCGCTCGATCACCACGGAGCGCGTTTCGCTTGAGGCTTCGTTCATTGGTCCATCCTCTTCAGGAGATCGTCGAGGGCGTCGAGCCGCCTCTGCCAGAAGCCGGCCATCTGGCTGGTCCAGTCGATCAGCGGATTGAGCGCGCCGGGACGCGCGCTGTAATGGGTCTGGCGTCCCTCGTGGCGGTCGCGCACCAGCCCGGCCTGCTTCAAAGCGCCGAGATGTTTCGAGACCGCCGGCTGGGACACCCCGGATCGCGCGGTCAGCGCCCCCACCGTCTGCTCGCCCTCGCGGCACAGCCGCTCGAAGATCGCCCGCCGCGTCGGATCGGCCAGCGTCCTGAACAGGAGGTCGTGAGCGGCGGACATGGAGGATCCATAACTCATAAGTTATGATGGATTCATAACCATAGAGTTATGGATGCGTCAAGTGCGCTGCGGTCAAGTGCGATGCGAATGAGTCAGAAGGCGGCACCGGGCGCTCCCTCTAACTTCTCCCGCTTGCGCTTGCAGGAGAGTCCTGTCGTCCGCGCCGGCCACCAGCGATTGTTCAGCATCGTGGTCCGGCTTGTTCTTCTGCCAGACTCGCACCCGTTCGAGCCGCACGATTGCCGACTTGTCATCCTTCGACAGCGCAACACCGATGCCGCCGCCCTCGCAGTCGACGCCGCAGCCGAGGCGCACCTCGTTACCGCTCTTGGTGAACACGGCGTGGTTACACGAACCGCTGGAATCGAAATCGCCGGAGCGGTGACGGTACCTGAAGCCGAGGCGGAAGGAGTTGTGGAGCTCCTTGTCCTCCTTGTCGACCTCCGCGGAGATCAGCAGCTTCATCGCGGCGACCTTCTGCTTCGGGTGCCGCGCCAGGTGCTCGGCATCGTAGCGCCGCACGAAGCAGGCATAGGCCTTGTTGCCGGGCGCGCCGGCATACATGCGCGCATTGAAGGTTTCGGCTTCGGCCTTGCTGGCCTCACGGATGTCGTCGACCTCGTCGGCACGGGCGACGCTGCTCAGCGCAGCCAAAGGCAGGGCAGCAACGATGGAGAACTTCATGATGGCCTCGAGCGCGTGACAACTCGACCGCAGCAGGACAGAACTGCTGTCTGTTAGACGCAGGCGAGGCGCACCGCATTCAAGCTGCGCAAGTCGCTCGTGCGGACCATCCGGGCGCGAACTCGATCCTGTGCTTTCGCGCCGGGTCTTAGTCATCGACGGGATCAAGAAGGTTCAAGCGGTGTTGCGGTTCGATCCTTCGGAACTCGATGCTGGCGATTGCTGCGACATTGTCTCGGTTCGTCAATGTGGTAGCCTTCACAGAACGACGGCCTTGGCTGTCGTAAGCTGGGGCTGCCTTGTGAGTTTGTGGAGTCCCCCCGCAATGGGCGAAATTCGCAACTTCAGATCCGGAAATCAGGATGGGCCGCCCCCGCACGGCCCCATGCCTCGTCGTCTCGCGGCGATCATCGTCGGTGACATCGCCTCCTACAGCCGCATGATGCAGGCTGACGAGGAGGGAACGCATGCCCGGGTCAAGCGGATCGAGCGGGATATCATCCAGCCCAGCATCGTCGAGCACCACGGAAGTCTGGTGAAGACGACGGGCGATGGTTTCATCGCCATTTTCGACAGTCCTGTCGAGGCCGTTCGATGCAGCATTGTCATTCAACAAAACCTCCTCGGCCGCAACGCCTCGCTTCCGAAGCATTCGCGGCTCGAATACCGAATTGGCGTCAATCTCGGCGACGTGATCGTAGAGCCGGACGATGTCTACGGCGATGGCGTCAACATTGCCACACGCATTGAGGGCATTGCCGAGCCCGGTCAGGTCTATATTTCGGGCGCGATCTACGAGCAGATCAAGCACAAGGTGGTGTGCGGCTATGAGTCGCTTGGGGACCGCAAGGTCAAGAACATCACCGATCCGGTGCGCGTCTATCGCGTGCTGCCGGACGCAGATGCTGTCGGCAGGACGCGAGGCCGGCGCGAGAATGTCCTGATCTTCCTCCTGAGCATTACCGTCATGGTGATCGCCACGGGCGTGCTCTGGTATTTCTTGGCGCAGCCCGGCAGGATCGACGAGCAGGCCGCCACGCCAACCGCTTCTCCGGCGGCGTCACCGATCCCCCAGCCGCTGCCGCGCGAGGCGGCGACCCAGACGCCGCAACCATCTCCGTCATTGGCTGCATCGCCGTCACCGGCACCGAGCCCATCGGTGGCGCCGCCGCGCGAACCCGAGATGATCGCCATTCGCGGCGGCAGCTTCGCGATGGGAAGCAATGACGATCCGACCGAACGGCCTGTCCACCAGGTCACGGTCAAGCCGTTCTCGATCGGCAAATATCCCGTGACGGTGCAGGAGTGGAACGAATGCGCCGCCGCCAAGGCCTGCGGATTCACGGCCACCGGCAAGGACGATGCCCCGGTCAGCAATGTGAGCTGGACCGATGCGCAGCAATATGTCACGTGGCTTGCGCAGGCGGCGAAGAAGCCCTACCGGCTTCCGAGCGAAGCCGAATGGGAATATGCGGCGCGCGGCGGAACGCAGACGAAATATTGGTGGGGCGACAAGCTTCAGCCGGGCATGGCCGGGTGCAAGGATTGCGGTGATCTTGCGGCCGAGCAGCCGGCCAAGGTCGGCAGCTTCAAGCCGAATCCATTCGGGCTCTATGACATGGGCGGCGGCATCGATCAGTGGGTCGAGGACTGCTGGCACAGGACCTATCAGGGCGCGCCGAGCGACGGCTCGGCGTGGAGCAGCGGAGATTGTAGCTCTCATGTCCTGCGGTCGGGCTCTTGGAAGAACGACTCAAGGTATGTGCGGCCGTCAAATCGCGATGGTTACGACACCAATGTCCGTTACCCCACGCATGGATTCCGTGTCGCACTCAGTCCGTAAGTACTGGAGTCAATTTGATGAAGATCATTTCCTGTGTCGCACTGGCGGCGGCGATCACATTGCTCCCGGGCGCAGCCTGTGCGCAGGGCAAGGCCGCGCCCAAGGATGCAAAGCTGTACTTCATCACGCCGCGCGACGGGCAAAAGATTCGCGGTGCATTCTGGGTCCGATTCGGCTTGCGCAACATGGGCGTGACGCATGCCGGCGACGACTACCAAAACGCCGGTCATCACCATCTGCTGGTCGACGTCAACGATCCCATCGATCCCAAGGAGCCGATCCCGCAGGATAAGTCGCACTTGCATTTCGGCGCAGGGCAGACCGAAACCATGCTCGACCTTCCGCCGGGGACTCACACACTCCAATTGGTGCTCGGCGATGCCAAGCACTATCCGTTCGAGCCCCCCGTCGCGTCGGAGAAGATCACGATACGCGTCCGGCCGACCGTCTCGGCGCGGAGTAAGTGATCACCGCAGGCTGGCGTTGATCTTGTCCAGCACTGCCGAGCCCGGGCACAGCGTATCCGCCTCCAGCGAGTTGAGCGGCGTCTCGACGGTGTTGAGGTGCTCGTGCAGATCGTCTGCGTCCGGGTCGACATAGAGCAGGCCGGTGACGATTTGGCCCTTGGCGGCGTGCTTCTGCAGGAACGTCATCGCGCCGAGACGGTCGTGCGGGTCGTAATCGGCATCGATCTTGCGCAGGGCGATCTTGGTGCCGTCATGCTGCTCGACCAGCTGCACCGTGCCCGGCGCATAGTCCACCGCGATCGGATCGCGGCCGACCAGCACGTCGAGCCGGTTCACCGCGTCGTTGTGCTCCCGGACATAGTCGAAGCTCTTGGTCGAGCCGGCGTGATTGTTGAAGGCGATGCAGGGGCTGATGACGTCGATGAAGGAGGCGCCCTTGTGCCGGATTGCGGCCGCGATCAGCGGCACGAGCTGGCTCTTGTCGCCGGAGAACGAGCGCGCGACGAAGGTGGCTCCGAGTTGCAGCGCAATCGCGACGAGGTCGATGGCGTTGTCGGTGTTGGTGACGCCCTTCTTGGATTTCGAGCCACGGTCTGCCGTCGCCGAGAACTGGCCCTTGGTCAGGCCATAGACGCCGTTGTTCTCGACGATATAGGTCATGTTGACGCCGCGCCGGATCGAATGCGCGAACTGGCCGAAGCCGATCGAGGCGGAATCGCCGTCGCCGGAGACGCCGAGATAGATCAAATCGCGGTTGGCGAGGTTGGCGCCGGTCAGCACGCTGGGCATGCGGCCGTGCACGGAGTTAAAGCCGTGCGAGTTGCCGAGGAAATAGTCCGGCGTCTTCGATGAGCAGCCGATGCCGGAGATTTTTGCGACCCGATGCGGCTCGATCGAGAGCTCATAGCAGGCCTCGATGATCGATGCGGTGATCGAATCGTGGCCGCAGCCGGCGCACAGCGTCGAAATCTTGCCTTCGTAATCGCGGCGGGTGTAGCCGAGCTCGTTCTGCTTCAATCCGGGATGATGGAATTTCGGCTTAGCAATGTAGGTCATGACACGGCCTTGCGGAGCGGGGTCACCTTGAGGTGATCCTGATGGTCGCCAATGGCTTTTGCGATAAAGCGGGCGGTGATCGGGGTGCCGTCGTAATGCACGATCGGCACGAGCCGGACCGGGTCGATGCCGTTCTCGTTGACGATGAGCTGGCGCAGCTGGCTGTCGCGGTTCTGCTCGACCACGTAGACGAAGTCGTGCTCGGCGAGGAAGCTGGCGACGCTGGAGTGGAACGGGAAGGCGCGGATGCGCAGGCGGTCGAGCTGATGCCCGCGCGCTTCCAACAGCCCGATGGCTTCGTCCATCGCCGGCGAGGTCGAGCCGAAATAGATCACGCCGTATTTGGTCGGCCGTTCCGCATTGGCCTGCAGTGGCCGTGGGACCAGGTCTTGCGCGGTCTCGAACTTGCGGACCAGGCGCTGCATGTTGTCGGCATAAACCGTGCCTTCCTCGGAATAGCGCGCATAACGGTCACGCGAGGTGCCGCGGGTGAAGTAGGAGCCCTTGGTCGGATGTGTGCCGGGATAGGTGCGGTAGGGGATGCCATCGCCGTCGACGTCGAGATAGCGGCCGAAATCGCGGCCTTCCTCCAGCATTTCCGCGGTCATCACCTTGCCGCGGTCGTATTGCCTTGAATCGTCCCACTTCAGCGGACGGCAGAGGCGGTGGTTCATGCCGATGTCGAGATCGAGCATCAGGAAGATCGTGGTCTGGAGCCGCTCGGCGAGGTCGAACGCGGCAGCCGCGAACTCGAACGCTTCCGCCGGATCTTCCGGGAATAGCAGCACATGCTTGGTGTCACCATGCGAAGCATAGGCACAAGCGATGATGTCGCATTGCTGGGTCCGGGTCGGCATGCCCGTGGAGGGGCCGGCGCGCTGGATGTTCATGATCACGGCCGGAATCTCGGCGAAATATGAGAGGCCGATGAACTCGGTCATCAAGGAGATGCCGGGGCCCGAGGTCGCGGTGAAGGCGCGCGCGCCGTTCCAGGAGGCGCCAATGACGATACCGATCGAAGCCAGCTCGTCCTCGCCCTGCACGATCGCGTATTTCGCCTTGCCGGTTTCAGGATCATGCCGGTACTTCTTGCAATGGGCGGTGAAGGCCTCCGCCACCGATGACGACGGCGTGATCGGATACCAGGCGCACACCGTGGCGCCACCATAGACGGCGCCGAGCGCGGCGGCGCTGTTGCCCTCTATGAAGATGCGATCGCCGACCTTGTCCGATTTCTTCACGCGCAGCCCGATCGGGCATTTCAGGTTCTGGAGTGCCCAGTCGCGGCCGAGATGCAGCGCGTGGACGTTGGAGGACAAGAGCTTCTCCTTGCCCTTGTACTGTTCGCCGATCAGCTGCTCGATCAGCTTCGGATCCATGTCGAGCAGCGCGCTGAGTGCGCCGAGATAGATGATGTTCTTGAACAGCTGGCGCTGGCGCGGATCGGTGTAGGTCGAGTTGGTGATCGCGGTGAGCGGCACGCCGATCACGGTGATGTCGTCGCGGAATTTGGTCGACGGCATCGGCTTGGTGGAATCATAGAACAGATAGCCGCCGGGCTCGATGCCCGCGACGTCCTTGTCCCAGGTCTGTGGGTTCATCGCCACCATCATGTCGACGCCGCCGCGGGCGCCGAGATGGCCGTCTTCCGTCACCCGCACCTCGTACCAGGTCGGCAGGCCCTGGATGTTGGAGGGGAAGATGTTGCGTGGGGAGACCGGAACGCCGTGGCGCAGGATCGCGCGCGCGAACATCTCGTTGGCGCTGGCCGAGCCCGAGCCGTTGACGTTGGCAAAGCGGACGACGAAGTCGTTTACGCTGCTGATCGGCTTTTTGTCGGGCATGCTGAACCTGCGTGGGTCATCTCGATGAAATATTTCTGCATGTCCCAGGCGCCGGTGGGACAACGCTCCGCGCACAGCCCGCAATGCAGGCAGACATCCTCGTCCTTCACCATCACGCGCCCGGTCTTGAGATCCGAGGAGACGTAGAGGTCCTGGTCGGGATGCGGCGCGGGGGCCTTCAGGCGCTGGCGCAGGTCGCTTTCCTCGCCGTTATCAGTGAAGGTAATGCAATCCATCGGGCAGATGTCGGCGCAGGCATCGCACTCGATGCAGAGCGAGGTCGAGAACACGGTCTGCACGTCGCAGTTCAGGCAGCGATGCGCCTCGCCGAGCGCGAGCTTGACGTCGTAGCCGAGCTCGACCTCGGCACGGATGTCCTTCAGCGCGACGACCTTGTCGCGATGCGGCACCTTGAAGCGCTTGTCGATGGAGATGTCGTTGTCATAGCTCCATTCGTGGATGCCCATCTTCTGCGAGGAGACGTGCACCTTCGGCAGCGGGCGATCTTCGATAGCCTCGCCCGAGAGCATCTTGTGGATCGACAGCGCGGCATCATGGCCGTGCGCGACCGCCCAGATGATGTTCTTCGGGCCGAACGCCGCATCGCCGCCGAAGAAGACTTTTGGATTGGTCGAGACGAAGGTCTTCGGATCGACCTTGGGCATGTGCCATTTGTCGAACTCGATGCCGCAATCCTGCTCGATCCAGGGAAAGGCGTTCTCCTGGCCGACGGCGACCAGGACGTCGTCGCATTCGAAGGTCTGGTCGGGCTCACCCGACGGAACGAGGTTGCGGCGGCCGTTGGCGTCGTATTCGGCCTTCACCTTCTGAAAGGTGATGCCGGTGAGCTTGCCATTGTCGTGGATGAAGGCGACGGGAACGAGGAAGTTGAGGATCGGGATGTCCTCGTGGAGCGCGTCCTCCTTTTCCCAGGGCGAGGCCTTCATTTCCTCGAAGCCGGAGCGCACGACGACCTTGACGTCTTCGCCGCCGAGGCGGCGCGCGGTGCGGCAGCAATCCATCGCGGTATTGCCGCCGCCGAGCACGATCACGCGCTTGCCGACCTTGTCGGTATGACCGAACGACACCGAGGCCAGCCACTCGATTCCGATATGGATGTTGGCGGCTGCCTCTTTCCGGCCGGGAATGTCGAGCTCGCGGCCGCGCGGCGCGCCGGAGCCGACGAAGATCGCGTCGTATTTCTCCGCAAGCAGCGCCTTCATGCTATCGATGCGATGGCCGCCTCTAAACTCGACGCCGAGACCCAGGATGTAGCCGGTCTCCTCGTCGATCACGGAATTGGGCAGGCGGAATTTCGGGATCTGCGTGCGCATCATGCCGCCCGCTTCGGGATCGGCATCGAACACGGTGCAGTGATAGCCGAGCGGCGCAAGATCGCGCGCCACAGTCAGCGAGGCCGGACCGCCGCCGACCAGCGCGACGCGCTTGCCATTCTTCGGCGCGGGTCGCGGCAGGCGCGCCTTGATGTCGTCCTTGAAGTCGGCGGCGACGCGCTTGAGGCGGCAGATCGCGACCGGAGTTTCCTCGACGCGTCCGCGGCGGCACGCCGGCTCGCATGGACGGTCGCAGGTGCGTCCCAGAATTCCGGGAAACACGTTCGATTTCCAATTGATCATGTAGGCGTCGCTGTAGCGGCCTTGTGCGATCAGTCGGATGTATTCGGGAACCGGGGTGTGCGCAGGACAGGCCCATTGGCAATCGACCACTTTGTGAAAGTAGTCGGGGGCCGCGATATCGGTCGGTTTCATTCCTACCCTGTCCGCGCAGGCTCAAAGACCCCGCGGCCTTTTCTTGAGCTTGGCGGACGCTTAATGCGTCTCGATCTGGTTTCTGAATGGCATCATTGGGTTAGCTTATTAGAACGGCTCCGAAGTACAACGGCAAATTTGCGCGATCACCGCCTTTCATAGGAGCCACGCGCGCACAGCATCAACGCCGCGCGCGAGGTGCGTGCGGTGCAACATATTGCAATGCGTGTGAGCGCTAGCTGCGCGCAATGTCACTCTTCGCGAGGTCCCACATCAAGCAATAGGTGCCGACGGAGATCGGAAGCGGAAAGGGTGCCGCGGCGGGGCCGGTGAAGCGCTCGGCAATCACGGCCGAGACTGCGCCGACATGGGTGCCGTCGATCAGCACGAACCAGTCGCGCGCGCCTTCATGGCGTACCGCTGGAATTTCCGCCGTTGCAGCCGACAATTCGGGCTCGCTCTCCAGGAGGTGCATGGAGATGATGCCGTCGCGCGCGTCCGGCGCCAGCTTGTCTTGCAGTGCATCACGCCATGGCGCTGCGTTGTCGGGCCTCGGCCGCAGCCGCACCACGCCGAGCGCGGCGCCGCGTCCGGTGCCGTTGCTGATGGTGATGCGCGCGACGACGCGGAGCATGTCCTTGAAACGCGCCATGCTCTGCCGCGACCAGTCGGTCGGGCTCGCAAGCCGCGCGCGGTAGGCCGGGCTGTCGAGCACGTCGAGCGTGGCGGTCGTATATAGGCAGAGATATTTGGGATTGGCGGCATGCGCGACATAGCGCCGCGCCTCGAGGAATCCGTCGATCGCGACGCGCTCTTCCAGATGCTCGCGATCGTACCAGCGGTTGAAATCGGCCTCATCGGCCGCCTCGATGTTCATCGACGTCAGCAGCATGCCTTTCCCGGCGAGCGGCATTTTTCTTATCCTGTTATCGCGCGGTCTTCGATGCGAGGTCGGCGATCGACTTCATGACCGCGTCCCTCACGCCGGCATCATAGAGCGAATGGCCGGCTTCTTCCACGATGCGAAGCTCGGAACCGGGCCACACTTTCGCGAGCGCGTGTGATGTCTCAGGCGGGCACAACAGATCGTAGCGGCCCTGCACGATAATGCCGGGAAGGCCTGCAAGCCGGCCCGCGTTCCGCAACAGCTGGCCCGCGCTCATGAAGCTGTCGTTGACGAAATAATGCGCCTCCATGAACGGCGTTGCCGGCAGCGTGCGCCACACGTTCAGCGATGCGAGGTCCAGCCGCGTCTTCGCGGGCTTGTGCTCGGACAATACGCGCTCGGTATCGTGCCAGGCCTTTGCCGCCGGGCCATGCACGGCTGGGTCGGCATCCAGGATGCGGCGCCAATAGGCCTCCACCGGCCGCGCGCGCTCTTCGAGCGGCAGCACGCCGAGAAAATCCTCGTAGAGCGCGGGATGGAACTGCGACAGGCGCGACGTGAACGCCGCTTCGACCTCCGCTCGCGTGCCGAGGAACGTCGCGCGCAGCGCGATGCCAGAGACGCGCTCGGGATGCGCCTCTGCATACGCCAGCGCCAGCGTCGCGCCCCAGGAGCCGCCGACCACGATCCAGCGGTCGAAGCCGAACTTCTCGCGGATTTTCTCGATGTCGGCGGTGAGGTGCGCCGTCGTGTTGTGCTCGCGCGATCCCTTCGGCCGGCTGCGGCCGCAGCCGCGCTGGTCATGCAATACCGCGCAGAAGCGGTCGGGATCGAACAGGCGGCGATGATCGGGCTGGCAGCCGCTGCCGGGTCCGCCATGCAGATAGACCGCGGGAATGCCGTCTGCGCGACCGACGCTCTCGACATAGAGCTCGTGACCGTCGCCGACATCGAGCATGTCGGACGTCAGCGGCGCAAAGGGATCGGCACGTTTGGCGGATGCGGCCGCGTCGGCGTCAGGTCCCATTCTCGGATTCCAGAGTGCCGCCGGCGAAGTTGCGATAGAGGAAGCGGTTGGTCTCGCCCTCGGCCTCGCGCTCGGCCTGCTTGAAGATGGTCTCGTGCAGCGGCGACAGCGCGCAGGCCGGGTCGGTGTTGGCGGCATCGCCAGTCAGCGCGAAGGCCTGGCAGCGGCAGCCGCCGAAATCGATCTCGCGGAATTCGCAACTCTTGCACGGCTCCTTCATCCAGCCAGTGCCGCGATAGCGGTTGAAGGCCTCGGAGTTCTGCCAGATCCAGGCGATCGAGTGATTGGAACGCACGGATTCGAATTCGAGCCCGGTGATGCTCTCGGCGGCGTGGCACGGCAGCACCTTGCCGGCGGGCGAGATGTTGAAGAACTGCCGGCCCCAGCCGCCCATGCATTTCTTCGGCCGTAGCGCGTAATAGTCGGGAACGACGTAGTCGATCGTAAGCCGGCCCTTGAGCCGCTCGCGCGCCTCCTCGACGGTTTCCGTGCATTCCTCGAGCTGCCCCACCGTCGGCATCAAGGCGGCGCGATTCTTCAGTGCCCAGCCGTAATATTGTACGTTGGCGACTTCGAGCCGGTCGGCATCGAGATCGACCGCCATCTGAATGATGTCGGGGAGCTGATGCAGGTTCTGCCGGTGCATGACCGCGTTCACGGTGAGCGGCAAATCGAGCTCACGCGTCCACTTCGCCACTTCCAGCTTCTTGCGGTGGCCATTCTTGTAGCCGGCGACTCGATCGGCGAGGCCTTCCTCCACGCCCTGAAAACTGATCTGCACATGGCAGAGCCCGGCATCCGCAAGATCGCTCAGCCGCTCGCGCGTCAGCAGCACGGCCGAGGTGATCAGGTTGGTGTAGAGCCCGACGTCGCTCGCGTGCTTGACCAGCTCGACCAGGTCCTTCCGCGCCGTCGGCTCGCCGCCAGAGAAGTGAACCTGGAGCACGCCGATCTCGGCGAGCTCGCTCAACACCTTCTTCCACTCATCCGTGGTCAGCTCCTTGCCCGCGCGGTCGAGCTCGACCGGATTGGAACAATAGGGGCATTGCAGCGGACAGCGATGGGTGATCTCGAGCAGCACCGCGAGCGGAATGCCAAACGTCTCCGCCGTCGAGCGCTGCTTCTCCAGCACCGCGAGGCTGTCGCTGGCGTCTGGCGGGATGATGGAATTGCCGAGCACATCGCTCATGGCGTCTTCTCCCGGGCCTCAGTGAGAAAGCCCTTGTCGGCGAGATCCTGGAGCATGACGATGACGTCGGCGAGGATCGCCTCGCGCGGCGCGGCGTATTTCGCCGCCAGCCGATCGGCGACGTCGCCGACATTGCGCTGGCCGTCGCAAAGCTGCAAGACCTCGACCGCGATCTCGTCCGGCGCCAGCACCCGTTCCGGTGCTAGGATCACCCAGACCTTTCGGGTCTCGTCATATTTGAGCTTGGCGTGCCGCGGCAGCACGGGGCGGCTTGCCTCGCTGACGCTGATGTTCCGCGGCCCGGCCATTACAGTTCCTCTTCAGCTCGCTTTGGGCACGAAGGCGCCCGGCGGAATGTGGCCCTCGACATAGGCATGATAGAGTGCATCGAGCTGCACCCACAGCACATTGGTTTTGAAGATCAGCGCATTGCAGACCTGCGCGCGCTGCTCCGGCGTCTTGGCGTGCGCCTTGACGTAGTCGAGCGCAAAGCCGGCGTCGCGCGGCGCCTGCGCCAGGCGCCGCTTGAAGTAGCTCATGATATCGGGATTGACGAAGTCGTAGTGCTCCAGCATGCCGGAGATGCGCTCTTCGTGCAGGTTGGGCGCGAACAGCTCGGTGAGCGAGGAGGCGATCGCCTCCAGCGGGCTCTTCTCGCGGCAATAATGGACATAGGCCTCGACCGCAAAG
This sequence comes from Bradyrhizobium sp. 179, assembly GCF_023073535.1. Classification (NCBI taxonomy): domain Bacteria; kingdom Pseudomonadati; phylum Pseudomonadota; class Alphaproteobacteria; order Hyphomicrobiales; family Nitrobacteraceae; genus Bradyrhizobium; species Bradyrhizobium sp. 179. Next base: position 78,466 of record NZ_JADPJR010000023.1, read on the forward strand.
CGCGTCGCCGGCAAAATGCCTTCCGTCGATTCCACGTAAGCCGTGTCGAGCCCGAGGCCTTCGGTCAGCTTCAACCAGCGCTCGATGCCGCCCTCGCTACCGAGATCGCCGTCATGGTCCTCGATGCGGTGGCGCCATTCCAGCCGCGTGGCACGGTCGCGAAAGCGCGAGATCACGACCGCGTCCTTGATGGGGATCGTGCTCTGGTAATAGTAGCGGTTCAGCGCCCAGGCCTGCACCTGGCCCTTGTTCAGCTTGCCGCCGTGCAAGAGCTTATGGAACGGATGCAGGCTGTGATAGCGCGTCGCCCCGATATGGCGCAGCGTCGCCTCGAGCTCCTCGGCCGAGTTGAGCTTGATGTCCTTGCCGATCGAGAGCGCGGTCATTCCTGTCAGTGACGCGGCATTCACAGCACGATCTCCGTTCCGTCAGCGGGTATTTGCCAGCCCGCCTCTTCAGTGGCTTTCCGCTCGGGTGAAGCGGGCAGCAGCGCCGGGTTCGAGTTATTGATATGCAGAAATATCTTCCTGTCGATAGAGAGATCGGCAAGCCGCGCGATCGCGCCGTCGTCGCCGGACATCGCGACATGGCCCATGCTCTTGCCGGTCTTGTGGCCGAGCCCGGCCCTGATCATCTCGTCGTCGCGCCATACCGTGCCGTCGAAGAACACCAGCGCCGCGCCATCGATCTCGCCCTTGAGCGCGTCAGTCACCTCGGCGCAGGCAGCGATGAAATAGAAGCACTTGCCGGTTGCCTTGTCCGTGATCTTGAGGCCCAGCGTATCGCCGTCGCCGGTCGCCCCGCCGGGATGCGCCTTGCCTTCCAGATACCAGGCCGATTTGCCTGATACCGCAAACGGCAGCACCTCGATTCCCGAGCGCGCGCCGTCAGGGAGCCGCGGCTCGAACGGCTCGCCGATTCCGATCGATTGGCGCCGCACGTTCTTCTCGTTCAGCACGTTGAAGATGCTGTTGGCTTTCAGGATCGCCAGCACCTTCTCATGCGCATAGACCGTGAAAGGCGAGCCCTCGCGCATCGAGAGTAGGCCTGCGACCGCGTCCACTTCGCCGTTGGTGAGGATCACGCCCGCAATCGGCGTATGGCGCAGCGCGCCTGCCCGCGGGTGCAGCTGCGGCGTGGCGTTCAATTGCTGGCGGAGGTCGGGGGAGGCGTTGATCAGAAACCAGTGCTCGCCGTCGCCGCTGAAGGCGACCGACGCCTGAGTTCGCTGAAGCTCATGGCCGCTGGCACGGGCTGCTCGGCAGCCCTCGCAGCCGCAATTCCATTGCGGCACTCCGCCGCCGGCTGCGGCGCCCAGGACGACGACGCGAAGCATGATCCGTCTCCTGGAGGGAACGCTGCGAGGTGGATCTCGGGTCGACACCGAATGCCGACACACATCGTGTCTTCCGGCAACCTATTGTGACCGAAAGATCCACCTGCGCTGAACGCAATCGCCTACCGCTTATTTGCGGGTGGCGCTCACATACATGTTGATTTCCATGCCACAGGGCACTTCGACGATTTTCGGGGCTTTCCAGGCCATTTTGGCTCTCCATTTTCGCGAAATCGGACGTATCCGCCCGCGGTTAAAGTAATGCGGGCGCAAAAGTTCGCCAGTGAAATTTTCCCGAGAAGTCCATGTTGCGCCGCGAAAAATGTCGGGGAACATCACTTCTGATGACGCTGCCTTGCGCATGGCGCATTCGGTCGCGAACCCTGTCCTGATAAAGCGGTTGTGAGTGCAGTGCAGCTTTCAATCCGGTACCGGCGACCCAAACTGGAACTCGGTAATGCCCAGATATTTCTTCAACACCCGTATCGGCGACGAGTTGATCGTGGATCCCGACGGCGAGGATCTGCGCAATCCCGATCGCGCCTGGGAGGTCGCCCGCCAGATGATCCTGGAGGTGGTGAAGTCGGAGGGCGCCCAGCCGGCCCTGCTCGAGGCCGTCATCGAGGTGACCGACGATGACGGGGAAATCGTGCTGGAGTTTCCCTTCACCGAGGCGCTGCTGGACATACCCGACCAATCCGCGACGCGGCATTAGGCGCTCGCGAGCAGCCCGGTCGGCCAATCCAATCCGCACTAGCAGCCGGCCTTCATCCCTGCGAAATCCGCATGGCTTTGCCGCCTTCCCGGCGCTAAAAGACCCCGGTCATACGGAGCATGTCATGCAAGATCTCTGGCGCCTGTCGGCCGCCGACCTCGCCACTCTCGTCAAGTCCAAAAAGGTGTCCGCCAGGGAGGCAGCTCAAGCTGGTCTCGCCCGCCTGGACGCCGTCAATCCCGCGCTCAATGCGGTGATCGACCACCGCCCGGACGACGTGCTCAAGCAGGCTGACGCGGTCGATGCCGCCATTGCGCGGGGCGAGGACCCCGGTGTTCTCGCCGGTGTGCCCGTCACCATCAAGGCCAATGTCGACCAAGAGGGCTTTGCCACCACCAACGGCTTAAAGCTGCAGCGCGACGTGATCGCGCGCGAGGACAATCCGGTGGTCGCCAATTTCCGGAAATCGGGCGCCGTCCTGCTCGGCCGCACCAATTGCCCCGCCTTCTCCTATCGCTGGTTCACCACCAATCTGATCCATGGCGACACCAAGAACCCCCGCGATGCATCGCTCACTCCGGGCGGCTCCTCCGGCGGCGCCGGCTCGGCGGTTGCAGCCGGCATCGGCCACATCGCTCACGGCACCGACATCGCCGGCTCGATCCGCTATCCCGCCTATGCCTGCGGCGTGCACGGCCTGCGGCCGACGCTCGGCCGCATTCCCGCTTTCAATCCGGCGCTGCCGGAGCGCCCGATCGGGCCGCAGATCATGGCCGTGTCCGGCCCCCTGGCGCGCACCGTCAACGACTTGCGAATTTCACTCGCCGCGATGTCGGCCCGCGACATCCGTGATCCCTGGTTCGTGCCGGTGCCGCTGGAAGGCCCGGCCAGGCCGAAGCGCGCCGCGCTCTGCCTCAATCCGGGCGGCCTTGCTACCGCGCCGGAGGTGAAGGCCGCGGTGAGCGATGCCGGCAAGCGACTGGAGCGCGCGGGCTGGACCGTCGACATCATCGAGGACACGCCGCCGATGCGCGAAGCGGTCGAGTGGCAGATCAAGCTCTGGCTCGGCGATGGCTATGAGGCGCAGCTTGAGATGGCCGAGCGCGAGGGCGATCCCGGCGCGCTGGCGTGCCTGCGCGGCAACCGCAGCAGGGTCACACCGATGGACCAGGCGAATTACGCGAAGGCGCTGACCCGAAGAGCCACATTGACCCGCGAATGGATGCTGTTCTTCGAAACATATGCGGTGCTGCTGACGCCGGTCTCTGGCGAGCTGCCGTTCCCCGATCATCTCGACCGCAAGGGCGATGAATCCTTCAAGCGCGTCTGGGAAGCGCAGCTGCCGCAGATCGCGATTCCCTTCATGGGCCTGCCAGGCCTCGTGGTCTCCACCGGTCTCGTCGGCAAGGCGCCGGTCGGCGTGCACATCGTCTCCGGCCGCTACCGCGAGGATCTGTGCCTGCTCGCGGGCGAGGCGATCGAGGCCGGCGGCGTGCCGCCGTCGCCGATCGATCCCGTGGGCTAGCGATGACTGCCATCTATGACTTCAAGGCCAACTCGCTTGCCGGCGAGGAGGTGCCGATGCGCCGCTTCGAGGGGCAGGTGCTCTTGATCGTCAACACCGCGAGCAAATGCGGCTTCACGCCGCAATATCGCGGTCTGGAGGATCTCTATCGCGATCTGTCGCCGCGCGGCTTTTCGGTGCTCGGCTTTCCCTGTAACCAGTTCGGCGCGCAGGAGCCGGGACAAGCGAGCGAGATCCAGGCATTCTGTTCGACCCATTACGATGTCACCTTCCCGCTGTTCGAGAAGATCGACGTCAACGGCGCCAATGCGCACCCTCTGTATGAGTACCTGAAACGGCAGCAATCCGGACTTCTCGGCGCCTCCATCAAATGGAATTTCACCAAATTCCTGGTGGACCGTGCCGGCAAGGTGGTCGCGCGCTACGCGCCGACCGCGCGGCCCGAAGGATTGCGGAATCAAATCGAAACACTGTTGTGAGCGAGACAATCATGAGCGACGAATTTCCAGACCGCCTGTCGGTCGACCCGAACAGCCCCTATTATAACGCGGACATCCTGGCGCGCGACGTCGGCATCCGCTTCAAGGGCATCGAGAAGACCAATGTCGAGGAATACTGCATCAGCGAAGGCTGGGTCCGCGTCGCCGCCGGCAACGCCAAGGATCGCTATGGCAACCCGCTGACCATCAAGGTGCACGGGCCGGTGGAGCCGTATTTCCGGGATAAGAAGTAAGCACACTCTCTCCTCGTCATTGCGAGGAGCTCTTGCGACGAAGCAAATCCAGGCTATTCCCGTGGAGACAGTCTGGATTGCTTCGCTTCGCTCGCAATGACGACAGCAACCACCGAAAGCCAAGCCCATGTCCGTCCGCATCGTCGACGTGCGCGAGATCACAAAGCCGATCTCCTCGCCGATCCGCAATGCCTATATCGATTTTACCAAGATGACGACGAGCTTGGTTGCCGTCGTCACCGACGTCGTGCGCGAGGGAAAACGCGTCGTCGGCTACGGCTTCAACTCCAACGGCCGCTACGGGCAGGGCGGCCTGATCCGCGAGCGCTTTGCCTCGCGCATTCTCGAAGCCGATCCGAAATCGCTGCTCGATGCCGCGGGCGACAATCTCGACCCCGACAAAGTCTGGGCTGCGATGATGACCAACGAGAAGCCGGGCGGCCATGGCGAGCGCTCGGTCGCGGTCGGCACCATCGACATGGCGGTGTGGGACGCGGTGGCGAAGATCGCCGGCAAGCCGCTGTTTCGCCTGCTTGCCGAGCGTCACGGCGTGACCGCCAATCCACGCGTCTTCGTCTATGCCGCCGGCGGCTATTATTATCCCGGCAAGGATCTCTCGATGCTGCGTGGCGAGATGCGCGGCTATCTCGATCGCGGCTACAACGTCGTGAAGATGAAGATCGGCGGCGCGGCAATCGACGAGGACCGCGTCCGCATCGAGGCGGTGCTGAAGGAGATCGGCAAGGACGCGCAGCTCGCCGTGGACGCCAACGGCCGCTTCAACCTCGAGACCGGCATCGCCTACGCAAAGATGCTGCGCGATTATCCCTTGTTCTGGTACGAGGAGGTCGGCGATCCCCTCGACTACGCGCTGCAAGCCGCGCTCGCCGAGTTCTACCCGGGCCCGATGGCGACCGGCGAAAACCTGTTCAGTCATCAGGACGCCCGCAACCTGATCCGTTACGGCGGCATGCGCCCCGACCGCGATTGGCTGCAATTCGACTGCGCGCTGTCCTATGGCCTGTGCGAATACCAGCGCACGTTGGAGGTGCTGAAGACCTACGGCTGGTCCCCCAGCCGCTGCATCCCGCATGGCGGCCACCAAATGTCGCTCAACATCGCGGCCGGTTTGGGCCTTGGCGGCAACGAAAGCTACCCCGACCTGTTCCAGCCTTATGGCGGTTTCCCGGACGGCGTCCGCGTCGAGAACGGCCACATCACCATGCCCGACCTCCCCGGCATCGGCTTCGAAGGCAAGTCGGACCTCTACAAGGAAATGAAGGCGCTGGCGGAGTAAGTTGGGTTGAGGCGCGACGGCGGCGCTACACAATCCGCTGTCATGCCCCGGCTCGATCGGGCATCCAGTGCGCCGCGGCCGATGTGGCGAGAGCGAGTTGTTCAACACCGGCGCTTGGAATACTGGATCGCCCGATCAAGTCGGGCGATGACACCGTCTTTGGGCGTGCCGTCTCAAGCCTCTTACGACAAGCGCATATCCAGCAGCCTTCGTCCTTCGCCCTTCAGTAGCTTCTTCACCGCGCTCGACGCCACGACCTCGCCGTCATTGGCGTAGGCTTCGTGGTTCTTCTCGATGTCGTCGAGGCGGTAGAGATAGTTGACCATGACGCCGGCGGACTCGCGCACGCCCTTGGGCGAGAGGTCCCCTAACCAGTTGATGCGCTCGAGCCTGGCGCCATTGCCGAGATGGAAGCGGGCGACGGAATCGATCAGCTTGCCCTTCGGCGTGCGCGCCTTCAGGAAATAGTGTGCCGCGAGCGGTTCCAGAACGCTGCGGAGCAGCGTGGTCGTCTCAGGGTTCTCGAACCATTTGGGATCGTCGAGACGCTTCAACATCTCACGGTCCTCGTCCGATAGCGGCAGCTCCTTGTCCTGCTTCACCCATTGCATGAAGCCCGGCACCGGCGACAGCGTCACGAAAGTGTCGAGCTTCGGCAGCTCGCGGCGCAGCTCCTCCACCACCTGCTTGATCAGGAAGCTGCCGAAGGAAATGCCGCCCAGTCCGCGCTGGGTGTTGGAGATCGAATAGAACACCGCGGTGCGCGCGCGCTCGATCGGCAGGTGCTGGCGATCGACCGCAAGCAATGGCGCGATGGCCCCCGGAATGGTCTCGGTCAGCGCCACCTCGACGAAGATCAGGGGTTCGTCGACCATCGCGGGATGAAAGAAGGCGTAGCAGCGGCGGTCGACCGGATCGATGCGGCGGCGCAGATCGTCCCAATCGGAGATCTCATGCACGGCTTCGTAACGGATGATCTTTTCGAGGATGTTGGCCGGAGTCGACCAGTCGATCCTGCGCAGCACGAGAAACCCCCTGTTGAACCACGAAGAGAGAAGATGCGAGACGTCGCGGTCGAGCGCGGCGAGATCGGCGTGCCCGTTCATCATGCCGAGCAGGTCGGCGCGCATGCTGACGAGATCGCCGGTGCCGCCCGGCGCGCGGTTGAGGCGGCGGATCAGCTCCTGCCGCCGCGGCTCGGAAGCGAAATGCAGCGAGCTCGCGTCTTCGTCGGTGGGCTTGGCGCGCCATTTCTCGATCGCCCGGGACAGCCGTTCCCGATCCGGGCCGAAATCGCGCACCAGCGCCTCGAAGAAGGCACGGCGTCCGGCCGCATCCAATTCCCGGTAGAGGTCGAGCACCTCGCGCGCCATCGCGGTGCCCGAGGCTTCGCCGCGGCCCGAGAGCAGCGCGTCACAAAGCGCGATCAGCCCGGCGGCATCGCGTCTGGTGTCCAAGCCGTCGCTGCGGCGAAGCAGGGTGCGGCCGCGCTCGGAGATGGTGGCGAGCAGGTCGGAGAAAAAGGCGTTGGCCATCGGGGCTTTCGTGTCAGGTTTGTGCGACGCGGGAGCTTACATGGGATTTAGGCGGAAGCCGATCACAATCAAGCAGGGGAATGCGGCATCTTTAGACGGGCCGTGCGGTCGAGGAATGGCGGCATGCCGGTGGGATTTTCGTATGGGGGGTAGTGCTCACCCCAAAGCCGCGCTGTCATGCCCCGGCTTGACCGCGGCATCCAGTACGCCGCGGCTTCTCGGTTCTAGCCGCGCCGCCTCGGCGTACTGGGTCGCCCGGTCAAGCCGGGCGACGACACGGAGTGTGTTGCAAACTCCCTCGGTGTCCGTCCCGTGACTTGGCGAAACGCCGCCGAGAACGCCGGCACGCTGGCATAACCCAGCTGGGTCGCGAGCTGCTTCACCGACACGCTGGCATCGGTCGACAGCCGCCGGATCGCCGCGGCGATGCGGGCGCGCTGGCACCAGCTCTTGAAGCTGAGCTGCGTTTCCGTCGAGAACAGCCGCGACAGCGTGCGCGCGGAGGTTCCGACCTCGCGCGCCAGCGTGTCGATGTCGTGCAGGCCGGTGGGATCGTCGAGCACAATCATCGCGGCGCGGCGGCATCGCACTTCGCGCGGCAACGGCACGAAGGTCGCGGAATCCTCGGCCTGGTGCAATTCCAGCATCACGAGGCGAACCAGCAGCTCGGTTCGCGCCTCGGTGTTGCGGGCCTCGAACAGCGCCAGGATCGCCTGATGCAGCAGCGGCGACACCCGCACCACGAATTCCTTGGTCAGTCCCTCGTAACGCTGCTCGCGCTTGAGCCAGGGCAGGTCGAAATACAGCGTGCGCATCTCGATGTCGGCGAGCAGGTCGATGGCATGCTCGAGCCCGGCCGGGACCCAGACCGCGCGGTCCGGCGGCACCAGCCAGCGTCCGCCCGGCGTCGTCACCTGCATGGTGCCCTTGGCGGCATAGACCAGCTGCGCCTCGCGATGCATGTGCGGATCGAGCCGCAAGCCTTTGGGATAGTCGCGCGCGACCAGGTGCACGCCCGCGGTCGAGCGGTGGTTGCCCCGGACCTCCCGGAGGATTGGCGTTTCGACGACACTCATTGGCGGCATCCCATCATTCGCCCGACATATAACTGATTTCGGTGCAGGAGAGGATTCGTATGAACAACCCCAGCCGGGTCATCAGTTTCGTCAATGCCGGCCATTTCATCGACCATTATGCGATGCTGATCTTTGCCGCCGCCGTCATCATCATGGGGCCGGCGCTCGGCATGGCCTATTCGGAACTTCTGCCCTATGCGACGCCGGGCTTCGTCGCCTTCGGCGCAGGCTCGCTGCTCACCGGCTGGCTTGGCGACCGCTGGAGCCGTCGCCACATGATGCTGATCTTCTTCGTCGGCATCGGCGCCTCCATGATCGCGGTCGGCTTCGCGAACACCCCGGCGCAGCTCGGCGCGGCACTGCTCGCGATCGGCATTTTTGCCTCGATCTATCATCCTGTCGGCACCGCGATGATCGTGTCCTATGCCGATAGGCTCGGCCGCGAGATGGGGCTCAACGGCGTCTGGGGCAATCTCGGCGTTGCCTCCTCGGCGCTGGTCACCGGCGTGATCGGCCAATATCTCGGCTGGCGCTTCGCCTTCATCGTTCCCGGCGTCCTCACCATCTTGATCGGCATCGCCTTTGCGCTGACGGTCGTGCATGAGGACCGCAAGGGTGCCAAGCAGGCGGCGGCGCAGGCGCGCGTCGCCAAGCAGGACATGTGGCGCGTAATCCTGGCGCTGCTGATCGTGGTGATTGCGATCTCGACGACCTTCAACGCCGTCACGGTGGCGCTGCCAAAGCTGTTTGCCGAGCGGCTCTCGGACCTGACCAAGAGCCCGGCGCTGCTCGGTGTCATCGCGGCCGGCGTCTACGTGTTCGGCGCGATGACGCAGTATACGATCGGGCGGCTGCTCGACCGCTATTCGCTGAAGACGGTGGCGCTGCCGCTGTCCTTCATGCTGGCGCCGTTTTTGTACCTGGCCGCGAGCCTGTCCAATCTGCCGCTGATCGTGGTCTCGATCGGCATCGTCATGGGCGCGTTCGGGCAGGTCACGGTGAACGATGCTATGGTCGGCAAATACACCACGGAGGAGTGGCGCTCGCGCGCCTATGCGGTGCGCTATTTCGTCGGCTTCACCGCGGCCGGCGCCTCGGTCGGCCTGGTCGCCTGGCTCTACGAGCAGGGCGGCTTCGTCACCATGCTGCACGCCTTCGCCGCCCTCTGCCTGCTGGCGATCGCCGCCGCGCTGATCCTGCCGCGCGAGATCCGGACATCGCAGGCGGCGTGAGGTAGCCGACTCGCGCCGCGTGGCTCCGTCCCGTAGCCCGGATCGAGCGAAGCGCAATCCGGGGCGTTTCACCGCGCTGCTAGAACCCGGATTTCGCTGCGCTTCATCTGGGCTACGCACTGCGTCCGCGGCACGAACGGGCGTAAGGCGGGGACTCTCTCCACATCGTCATTGCGAGCGAAGCGAAGCAATCCAGAATCTTGCCGCAGAGGGACTCTGGAGTTGCTTCGTCGCAAGAGCTCCTCGCAACGACGGAAGATGAGGAGGCACCCCGCCCACGCACCCACGATGCCATTCTGCCAATGTTTTGCCCGACGGAGCAAGCCGTTTCGGTAAAGCCGATATTTCCTGAGGTTTCTCAACCTCATCTCTACTGTGCATGGGGTTGTTTTCGCACTTTTCGGTTTGACCTCGCCGCGCGCGGCGGAACCCGCTCCGCCTCCTGCGGGTTCTATCCCTGTCGCCCCGGCGCCGCGCCGGACAGATCAAGGGGGGAATGACACCTGCATGCAGTGGAGCCTGCTCCGACCGGTCGGCCTTGTCCCCGCGGCGCTTGTCCTCACCACCATTGCGGCGAGTGCCGAGGGCGGTAAATCGGCCGGCCCGTCCGAATTCCTCCTGGTAACGCAGATCGTGTTGCTGATCGCAGTCGGCCGTGGTCTCGGCGAGATCATGCAGCGCATCGGCCAGCCCTCGGTGATGGGCGAACTGCTCGCCGGTATCATCCTGGGGCCGTCGCTGTTCGGCTGGATCTGGCCGGAGGCGCAAGCCGCGATTTTTCCCAAGACGCCCGAACAGAAGGCGATGATCGACGGCATCGCCCAGTTCGGCATTCTGCTGCTGCTGCTGCTGACCGGCATGGAGACCGACCTCAAGCTGGTCCGGAAGGTCGGCAGGGCGGCGATCGCGATCTCGATTGCCGGCATCCTCGTGCCCTTCGCCTGCGGCTTTGCGCTCGGCGAATTCCTCCCCGATGCGCTGCTGCCCGATCCGCAAGCGCGCCTCGTCGCCTCACTGTTCATGGGCACGGCGCTGTCGATCTCGTCTGTGAAGATCGTCGCCGTGGTCGTACGCGAGATGAATTTCATGCGCCGCAATGTCGGGCAGATCATCGTCGCGACCGCCGTCATCGACGACACCATCGGCTGGATCATCATCGCCGTTATCTTCAGCCTGGCCTCGCACGGCACGCTTGACGTCGGCTCCGTGGCGAAAGCCGTGCTGGGGACGCTCGTCTTCCTGGCCGTCAGCTTCACCATCGGCCGCCGCCTGGTGTTCCAGCTGATCCGTTGGGCCAACGACAATCTCGTCAGCGCAGCCGCGGTCATCACCGTGATCCTGCTGTTGATGAGCGTCATGGCGATGATCACGCATCTGATCGGGGTGCACACCGTGTTGGGTGCCTTCGTCGCCGGCATCCTGGTCGGGGAGTCCCCGATCCTGACCCGGCAGATCGACGAGCGCCTTCGCGGCCTGATCTCGAGCTTCTTCATGCCAGTGTTCTTCGGCCTCGCCGGGCTCAGCGCCGATCTCTCGGTCCTTCGCGACCCCAATCTGCTGATGCTCACCGGCCTGCTGGTCGTGATCGCCAGCGTCGGCAAGTTCGGCGGCGCGTTCGTCGGCGGCACCGTGGGCGGGCTGAATGCGAGGGAATCGCTGGCGCTCGCCAGCGGCATGAACGCGCGCGGCTCGACCGAGGTCATCATCGCGACCATCGGCCTCTCCATCGGCGTGCTCAGCCAGAACCTGTTCACGATGATCGTGACCATGGCGATCCTGACCACGATGGCGATGCCGCCGATGCTGCGCGCGGCGCTGGCAAAGCTGCCGATGAACGAGGAGGAGAGGGAACGGCTGGAGCGGGAAGAATTCGAGAAACGCGGCTTCATCGCCAATCTCGAACGTCCCTTGCTCGCCGTTGACGACAGCGTCAACGCCACTTTCGCCGCGCACGTCGCGGGCCTGATCGCCGGCATGCGCGGCCTGCCGATCACCGTGCTGCACATCGGCGAGCGCGCCAAGGAAAAGGACAAGGGCGAGGACGAGAGCCACGAAGCCGTGGTGAAGAAGGCCGCCGAAACCGTCTCCGCCAGTGGTGACGGCAATGCCGGCAGCGTCGATGTCGTTACCCGGGCCAGGCGCGCGGAGCTGGCCGAAACCATTGCTGACGAAGCACGCAAGGGCTTTGATCTCCTCGTCGTCGGCATCGACAAGGTCGCTGCCGCCAAGGATCGCTTCAATCGGAAGATCGAGGACATCGCCGCCGAGTTCGAGGGGCCGCTCGCGATCGTGGCAGCCAAGGGCAAGCACCTGAAGCAGCCGATACCCGACGCCCTCAACATCCTCGTTCCGGTTTCCGGCAGCGGCGTCTCCAAGCGCGGCGCCGAGGTCGCGGTGGCGCTGGCGCAGGCCGGCTCAGGCTCGCTCCGCGTGATCTATGTGGCGACGACGCGCGACAAGGGCGCGCAGCGGGGCACCTCCCGCGGATTGAGCCAGGAGACCGGCATCCTCAAGGACACCAGCGATCTCGCCGCCCGCTACGACGTCGACATCACCACGACGCTGCGCGTGAACCGGGCGCCGGAGGCGGCGATCCTGCGCGAGATCGACACCACCGACGTCGACCTCGTGGTCATGGGCGTCGACCGGATCGAGGCCAATCATCTCTCCTTCGGTGGCGTCGCCGCCGCCGTGCTGAGGCAGTCGAAGGCCTCGGTGCTGCTGGTGTCGAGCGGCGAGGCGCGCCAGGCGCCGGCGGAGCAGGCTTAGTGGCGTGACTGGAGCCGCGCGGACGGTGCCCTCCCTCTCCCGAAAGGGTCGGGGAGAGGGCTTTCTCCTCATCGGGACACTCCCCAAGAGGAGAGAGCCCTCACCCGCCGCGCTCCGCGCGCCGACCTCTCCCGCAAGCGGGAGAGGTTGCAGCGAGTCCGGAGCCTCGCCGGTGCACCCCAACGGCTCTTAAGGCTTCGCTTCCGCCGCCGCTTTCACCTTCACCATCTTCTTCGACGCCCGCCAGTTCTCGAAGCGCTGCACCACCACGAAGAAGGCCGGCACGAACAACACCGCGAGGCAGGTCGAGGCCAGCATACCCGAAAACACGGTGACGCCGATGGACTTGCGCGCGCTGGCGCCGGCGCCGGTGGCCAGCACCAGTGGCACCACGCCGAGGATGAAGGCGAACGACGTCATCAGGATCGGACGGAAGCGGGCGCGCGCGGCCTCGATCGCGGAGTCCAGGATCGGCTTGCCGTCGCGGCCGTGCAGTTCGAGCCCGACCTCGACGATCAGGATGGCGTTCTTGGCCGAGAGCGCGATCAGGAGGATCAGGCCGATCTGGCAATAGAGATTGTTGTCGATCTTGAGGGCGGAAAGGATCAGCATCGGCCCGAGCAGCGACAGCGGCACGGCGAGGATCACCGAGATCGGCGCGTACCAGCTCTCATACTGCCCGGCGAGCACGAGATAGACCAGCAGCATGGCGAGGCCGAACACCCAATAGATCTGGTTGGAGACCGCCTTCTCCTGATAGGACATCGCGGTCCATTCGTAGCCGGTGCCCGGCGGCAGCGTCTTGTCCGCGATCTCCCCCATCAGCTTCAGCGACTGGCCGGAGGAATAGCCCTGCGCCGGCAGGCCGATCACGGTCGAGGACGGATAGAGATTGTAGAGGCTGATCAGCGACGGGCCGGTGGCCGGCGTGATCTTGGCGACGGTGCCGATCGGGATCATGTCGCCGTTCGAGTTGCGGACCTGCATGTTGGCGATATCGCGCTCGGTGACACGGAATGCCGGATCGGCCTGGGTGTAGACCTGGAACACGCGGCCGAACTTGTTGAACTGGTTGACGTAGGACGACCCCAGATAGGCCGATAGCGCCGAGAACACCTGATCGGTGGTCACATGCAGCGTCTGGGTCTTGACGCGGTCGATCTCGACGTTGAATTGCGGCACCGAGGAGCGGAACGAGGACTGCACGCGCTGCAACGCGCTCTGACTCTGGCCGTTACTGACCATCGCTCCGGTGATCGCTTGCAGCTTGGCGAAATCGCTATTGCCATCGCGCAGCTCGACCTGCATCGAGAAGCCGGCGGCGTTGCCGATGCCCTGGATCGGCGGCGGCGGCAAGACGATGGTGCGCGCCTCCATGATAGTCGCGAGCTTGTCGTTGAGCCCGTACACCAGCGAGCGCAAATCCTCTCCGGGTCCCTTGCGCGCCTCCCAATCCTTCAGGATGATGTAGGCGACGCCGGCATTGGCGAGGCTGGCGCTGTTGTCGAGCGCGGAGATGCCGGCGATGGTGATGACCTGCTGGACGCCGGGCGTGTCCTTGATCAGCTCGCTGGCTCTGTCGAGCACGGCTTGGGTCCGCTCCAGCGCGGCGCCGTCGGGCAGCTGCACGGCCGCGATCAGATAGCCCTGGTCCTCGATCGGCAGGAAGCCGGTCGGCACTCGCGACAGGCCGTAGCCGCCGATCCCGATCAGGACCAGCGCCACCGCGACCGAGACGGTGGCGTGTCTGACCAGCAAGCCGATCAAGCGGGTGTAGCCGCGTTCGAGCCTGTTATAGACGGCATTGAAGCCGCGGTAGAAGAAGTTGCGCTGTTCCGGCGGCACCGCCGGCCGCAGCCAGAGCGCACACTGCGTCGGCTTCAGCGTCGCCGCGTTGATGGCGGATAGAAGGGCGGTCGCAGCGATCACCAGCGCGAATTGCGAATAGATGCGCCCGGTCAGCCCCGCGAGGAACGAGGCCGGCAGAAACACCGAGATCAGCACCAGGGTGATGCCGACGATCGGCGCGAACAGTTGATCCATCGCCTTGATCGCGGCGTCGTGGCCGTTCATGCCCTGCTCGATGTTGTGGGCGGCGCCTTCGACCACGACGATGGCATCGTCGACGACGATGCCGATCGCGAGCACGATCGCAAACAGCGTCGACATGTTGATGGTGAAGCCGAGCGCCGCCATCGCAGCGAATGCGCCGATGATGGTCACCGGCACGGTGGTCGCCGGAACCAGCATCGCGCGCCAATCCTGCAAGAACACCAGGATCACGACCAGCACGAGCAAGCCGGCCTCGATCAGCGTCATATAGACCTCGTGCACCGAGGCCTCCACGAACTTGGTGGTGTCGAACGGCGTGTCGTACTTGATGCCTTCCGGGAAGCGCTTGGCGAGCTCCGCCATCTTCTTCTCGACCGCCTGCTCGACCTGGAGCGCGTTGGCGCCGGGCGACTGGAATACGCCGATGCCGACTGCCGGCTGCTTGTTGAGCGAGAAGATCTGGCTATAGGTCTGCGCGCCCAATTCGACCCAGCCGACGTCGCGGACGCGCGTGACGTCGCCGCTGCTGCCCGTCTTGACGATGATGTTCTCGAACTGGCTGGTATCGTCCAGCCGTCCGTTGACGTTGAGCGTGTATTGGAACGCCTGGCCCGGCGGCGTCGGCGGCGAGCCGACCTGGCCGGCGGAGACCTGCTGGCTCTGCTGCTGGATCGCCTGGATGACGTCCTGCGGTACGAGGCCACGGACCTGCAGCTTGTTCGGATCGAGCCAGACCCGCATCGAATATTGGCCTGCGCCGAACACTGTGACGTTGCCGACGCCCGGCAGGCGCGAGAGCTCGTCGCGAATGTTGATGGTGGCGTAGTTGCTCAAATACAGGCTGTCGTACGTCGCGTCGGGCGAGGTCAGGGTCACGAACAGCAGGATCGAGGTCGACCGCTTCTGCACGGTGACGCCCTGGTTCTGCACCGCCTGCGGCAGTTGCGACAGCGCGCTGGAGACGCGGTTCTGCACCAGCACCTGCGCGAAATTGAGGTCAGTGCCGATCTTGAATGTGACAGTCAGCGTATAAGTGCCGTCGGAGCCGCTGTAGGACTGCATGTACAGCATGTCCTCGACGCCGTTGACCTGCTGCTCGATCGGCAGCGCTACGGTGTCGATCACGGTCTTGGCGCTGGCGCCGGGATAGCGGGTGGTGACCTGCACCGTCGGCGGCACCACGTCGGGATATTGCGCGATCGCGAGGTTGAACAGCGCGACGCCGCCGATCAGGATCATCAGAAGCGCGATGACGTTCGAGAGGACCGGCCGCTCGATGAAGAACTTTGAGATCATGGCTGGCGGCCCCTCACTTGCAGAACTTACTTGGCAGATATTACTTGGCAGACGCCTGCGGCTGCTCGATCTTCGTTGTTTGCGGGTCGATCTTCTGACCCGGAATCACCCGCAGCAGCCCTGCGATGACCACGCGGTCCTCCGGCTTCAGGCCGCTCTCGATCACGCGCAGGCCATTGTCGACGGGACCGATCTGCACCTTGCGCTGCTCGACGACGTTGTCGCTGTTGACCACCAGCAGATAGCGGCCACCCTGGTCGCTCCCGAGCGCGGTGTCGGGAACGAGCAGCGCGGTCTTCTCCTGATCGAAGGGCACGCGAACGCGGACGAAATAGCCGGGCAACAGCACCCGCTTGTCATTGGGGACGAGGCCGCGCACCGCCAGCGTGCCCGTCGATTGGTTGAGGGTCGGCGAGACGTAGTCGAGATGGCCTTCATGCGGATAGCCGGTCTCGGTCTGGAGGCCGAGCTGGATCGGAAACTGCTTGAGGTCGGCCGGCGTCAGTCCCCGGCGAGCCGCCTCGGCGCGGATGCGCAGTACGTCCTGCTCGTTGACGGTGAAGTTCACGTAGATCGGGTCCATCGCGACGATGGTCGCGAGCTGGGTCGGGGAGGACACGCCGACGAGCTCGCCGATCGAGACCATGTGGGCGCTGACGACGCCGTCGAACGGCGCGGTCACCTTGGTGTAGCCGTAATTGACCTCGGCAATTCGGGTGTTGGCCTGCGCCTGCTGGAGACTGGCCTGCGCGTTGTCGCGGTTGGACGTTGAGGTGTCGAGTGTCGCCTGCGAGACCGCTTGGCGCTGCACCAGCTCGGCCTGCCGCCTGTAGTCGGCTTCCGCCTGCCGGAGCGAGGCCTGCGCGCCGGCTTCGGCCGCCTGCGCCTGCTCGAGCTTGAGCTTGTAGGTCTCCGGCTCGATGGTGAAGAGCTGGGTGCCCTGCTTGACGAAGGTGCCGTCTTGATAGTCGATCGATTGCAGAAAACCTTGCACGCGCGCGACGAGATCGACGCTCTTGATCGGCGCGGTGTTGCCGGTCGCCTCGATATAGCGCGTTATGGCGCGCTGCACGGGCGTTGCCACGTCCACCTTGGGCGGCGGTGGGGCCACGAACGTGTTCTTGTCCTCGCAGCCGGCGAGCAGCACAACGGCGCTTGCCGTTGCCAAGGCCCGCGCGACGTGTCTCCACCCTTCGTTACGTCGTGCGGGAGATGCGGGATTCGCGCGCGTCATTCGGTGGCCCCCGATTGCTGCCTGTCGGTGCGGCAGGCTACCAACAAATGCCCTGCCGTGGAACACCATAGCCATGGCAGTCAAAGGCCTTGCGCTGCAAACGGTGGCATGCCCTTTGACAGGTTTGTCATGACAAACGGTGACGGCCGTCGCCGTGCCGTTTGGCCAGAGCCAGGCCTTGGCGTTCGTCACCAATTCATGACGGAGGCCACGACGAACGGCACAGTGCGCAAGGCCTATGACAACAATGGCTTGAAGGATGCGCCGATCCGGACGGAATAGTCTCAGCTTTGGTTTGCAGACGATCCGGCTAGATCGCGGTCGCAGCCGCAGCCGTCCCGCGCGCATGCCACGCTGAAAGCACCGCACTTTCCTCATCGGAGCTGAGACCGACCACCGGCCCGTTGCTGGCGCGCAGCCAATGAAGCGTATCGCGCGCCGTGACGGCGAGCGGCCGTGCGGTCAACCCGGCCGCGCGCGCCGGCGAGGTGTCGCGCGTCATGAAGCCGGCGAAGTCGGGCAGGGGCAACCACAGCGGCAGCGAGCGCGGACCGGCCCAGCGCCGCACGTCATGCGCTTCCAGAAAGGCGCGATCGACCCAGGTGAAGGTGCAGGACGCGTCCAGCGCTGAGGCGCATTCGGCCAGGAATTCGCCGCGCGTGCGCACCGGTCCGATCCCGTCATAGATGCCGATGAGACGAACCTCTGCCGCGTGTACGATCCATTGCGCGAGGTCGCGCACGTCGATGAACTGAATAGCGTCCTCCGGCGATCCAGGCGCCAGCACCTCGCCGCCGCGCGCGAGCCGTGCCGGCCAATAGGCGAACCGTCCGGTCGGGTCCTCCGGCCCGGCGATGAGGCCGGCCCGGCAGATGAAGGCATCGTTGCCGACCGCTTGTTCGCAGGCGACCTTGGCCGCGCCATAGATGGCGTCGGTGGTGTGCTCGATCTCCGCCGCAATGGGCTCGCGCAGCGGCGCCTTGTCGGCGCGTTGTCCCGGTACGCGATTGTCCGCATAGACGCTGATCGTCGAAACGAAGGTCCAATGCACGCCGGGCCGCTTCAGCGCTGCGACGCCGCGGCGGACCTGGCCGGGATGACGCGAGACCTCGACGATTGCATCGAACGTCTCGCCGGTCAGTGGCGCAAGACCCTCCGCGACGTCGCGATCGATCCGGATGAGGCGCGCGCCGGGAGCGATTGGGCCGGCAAGACCGCGGGCCGCGCAGCTCACGTCATGGCCGGCAGCGCAAGCATGGTTCGCAATCGCCCGGCCCAGAAACTGGCTGCCGCCGAGAATGAGAATGCGCATGGATCGGTCCGAACGCCGATGAGATCGAGATACTACAACGTTGGGTAGCGGTTGCAACCGAACCCTCAGCGCGCCCTGATCTCGGCATATTTCGCCATGGCCCGCTCGAACTTCCGATTGAACAGCCACATCGCAGCGAGAATCTCGCGGAAGCTGGCCGAGCTTCGCGATCGATCGGCCTGCCCGAACGCGAAGATGCTGTTGTTGCGCAGGTGCTTCATGACCGTTGGACTGGACACCCGGTAATTCAGGAGATCCCCCGACTTGAGCGCGGATCTGGTCGGGGTGGGCACGATCTGGATCAGCTCGAACAGCTTCATCTGGTCGATCGGGTCGGGCAGCGTCTTCACGATTCCCGGAATCTCCTGGAACAGATCGGCATGCGCGTTCATCAGGCCGTTGCGCACATTGGTCCAGTGATTGAAGCGGTGATCGGTGCCGCGGGCGCGCGCCTCCTCCTTGTCGTCCCGCGCGCTCAGTTCGGGATCGATCGCTGCGATCGCGCCCTTGAGGGCTTCCCATTTCCTGCGGCCGTTGCGGTCCTCGGAGGGGCCGGTCTGGAAGCTGCCCATGTAGGTGTTCGAGCGCGCATTGCGGACATTCTGCTTGCCGTTGGTCTCGGCGAAGAACAGGCCGAGGCTGATGCGCCCCGCGACTTGCGCGTGTTCAGGTGCAAGCCCCTTGGCGCGCGCGATCGCGAAGGCGAGATCGGCGACGTCCTTGAACGGCGTCGGCGAGTTTTGCGCTCCGGCGGGCGGTGCCTCCATGATGTCGAACAGCCTCGAATATTCGTCGATCAGCGGCTCGAGATCTGCATCGAAATAGGCCGGAGGAATTTCGAGCTTGTTGGGCTTTCCGATTCTGGACGGAATGGCGTCGGTGAGATCCTTGTAGGTGCTGATGACGGCGATGCGCGCCAGGTACAGCGCCTGGCCCGGCAGGTTCGGCAGCGGCTGCTTCGCCTCGATCTGGCGCCGCCGCTCGGCCAGGATGGATTTGAAATCGGCCAACGCCCGCTCGTAGGCGGCGAGCGCCTCGGATTGCCGGGACGTGAGCACGCCCTGCTGTCCGCTGGCGGGTGCCGTGACAAGGAAGGCGAGCGCCGCAAGCGCTCCGGCGGCAAGACGTCTGAACTCCATGGCCGGTTCCTGTCAATTCGTTGGCCAGGAAGATCGTAAGCATCGGACGCGCGAGCTGGCGAGCTGCAAATCTCGCTCGGCCCCGATTCTTCCTCTCACGCCGCGCGATAGTCCGGCGCCGCGCCAGGAACTTGGTATAGGCATCCGCATCCGGCGGCGAGAGGCGCCCCTTGAGCCCGCCGCGCTTCTGGTTCTTCGCGCCGATGTCGGCCATCAGCTCGTCGAAATGACGGTAGTGATAGGGCGCGACGCACAGGCCGCCATAGACGCCCGCGGCCGGCCGTTCGACACGCTTGAAGTGCAGCATCATCTCGATGTTGTCGCGCATCTGCGCTGCCGTCGGTTGTTTGGCGAGCTGCCCGTCCGCATAGCGCACCAGCCAGTTGGCGGCGAGATCGGCGCAGAGTACGGTGCAGAACGACGAGTTGAAGCCAACGAAGCCGAGCTCGGGCAGGTCGGGGTTTGCGATCAAACGATAGAGCCGGTACTGCCCGTCGGCATCGACCAGTTTCTGCTGATAGGCCGCGGGCAGGAACGGCACGCCGAGCTTGTAGCCGATCGCGAGCACGGTGATATCGGCTGCAACGCGCTCGCCGCCGCTCATCACGATGCTGTCGCCGTCAAAATGATCGAACGTGCCGAACACCGCCTTGATGCGGCCGTCGGTGACCATCGGATAGAAGCCCGGCGTTGCGATCGGCACCGAGCAGTTGACGCCGTCGCCTTTGCGGCGGCCAGGGCCGGAGACACCGGCGCCGATCACGGAGACATGCTTGGGGCTGACCATGGGATTACTCGCAACCAATGTGTTTCGCGCGCAAGCGGCAACGATTGGCCGCAAGGCGCGGCCGCCGGAGCTGCAAGCTGATGAAAGTGGATGGGACGCGGACGCCTAGTCGTTGGCCTCGGGCGGCAGGAAATCCACCTCGTGCAGCGCCGAGATACGCACCACTTCGGCAGGGTCGGTCAGATTGTGCAACTGGTTGAAGAGCGCCTCCAGCTTCTGCATCGGCGAGACCCAGAACAACGCGCGGCAGGGCTTGTCGGACTTGTTGAAATAGCCGTGCGGGATGCCGCGGGGCATGCGCACGAGATCGCCGGCGTGGGCCTTGACCCATTGGCCGTCGAGCTTGAGGTCGAGCGTGCCTTCCTGCACCAGGATGAATTCGTCCTGGGTTGGATGGATGTGCACCGGCACGAACTGGCCGGGATCGCTGTTGGTTTCGAATGCGAAGGTGGAGTCGGTGACGGCTTTGGGGAAATAGACCTGACCAAGGATGTTCCAGCTCTTGCCGCCATAGCCCGTGCCGTTTGCGGTAATGCCCTTTTCGAGTGCAGTCATGCTCGCCTCCTGATGGATTCCGGCCGGGATGGAGCTTCGGCCACTCGTAGCGGCCTGTCTATGCGCCAAACGAAACTGCACGCGCCTATTGCCGTGCAGCACGACGGTTTTTCGGAATGCCCTTTTCGCCTCTGCGTAACTATTATAGGCTTAAAGCAATCCGTGACGCGAAGCGCGGATTACCAGCCGTCTCGCCGGCGATATCGCGAAGTGTCGCCCGGCCATTTCGTTCAGGTCTGGGGCGAGGAATGGTCCGTCTGAGTCTTCACGAATTCACGTGCACGAAATCCCGCAGCAGCGGATAGATCTCATTGTTCCAGCGCTTGCCCGAGAACACGCCGTAATGGCCGACGCCGGCCTGCATGTGGTGGACACGGCGGTAGGCGCGTACGCCGGTGCAGAGCTCCTGCGCGGCGAGCGTCTGGCCGATCGAGCAGATGTCGTCCTTCTCGCCCTCGACCGTCATCAGCCCCATGCGGCTGATGGCCTTGGTATTCACCGGGCGTCCCCGATGCATCAGTTTGCCCTGCGGCAAGAGGTGCTCCTGGAACACGTCGCGCACGGTCTCGATGTAGAATTCCGCAGGAAGGTCCATCACGGCGAAGTATTCATCATAGAAGGTCTTGATGCTGGCGGCCTTCTGCTTCTCGCCCTTGGCGATGTGATTGGCGAGGTCCAGATGCTGCTTGATGTGGCGCTCCAGATTCATCGCGACGAAGGCGGTGAGCTGTACGAATCCGGGATAGACTTTGCGCAAGGCGCCGCGGCACTGCACCGGCACGTAATTGATCAGGTTGCGCTCGAACCACTCGATCGGCTTGCTCTTGGCGAATTCGTTGACCCTGGTCGGCTGGATGCGGGTGTCGATCGGTCCGGCCATCAGCGTCAGCGTCGCCGGCCGCGAGGGGTGGTTGTCCTCGCACATGATCGCGGCGGCTGCGAGCGCCGAGACCGATGGCTGACAGATCGCCACCATGTGGGGGCGCGGGCCAAGCTGGCCGAGGAATTCGATGAGATGCTCGGTATAGTCGTCGAGCCCGAAGCGGCCTTTGCTGCGCGGAATGTTGCGCGGATTGTGCCAGTCCGTGATGTAGACGTCGTGGTCCTGGAGCAGCGTCTTCACAGTGCCGCGCAGCAATGTCGCGAAGTGGCCCGACATCGGCGCCACCAGCAGCATGCGCGGCTGCTCGCCCACGCCGTCCTTGCGAAAGTGCAGCAGCGAGCCGAACGGCGTCGCGCAGGCGATCTCCTCGGTGACGGGAATTTCCCGATTGCCAACCATCACGCTGTCGATGCCGTAGGCCGGCCGATCATAGGTGAGGGTGGAGCGCGAGATCAGCTCGAGCGCCGCCGAGAGCCGGCCGATCACCTGATCCGACGCGCCCTGCGGCACCAGGTTGAGGAATTTGAGCGCGGACGAGGCTCCCGCCCGCCATGGCGCGGTCAGGTCCATATGGTTCTGGAAGGCCTGATAATACATCGACATCATACTGAAACGCCCACCTGACCCCTTGCCATTATGCAATATCGAAGCCAAGCGGGAGCTGGACCGCCCGAAAAACTGGCACATCGCTTGCTCTTCATTTTCAAGGAAGCACGGCTCATGGGCACGCCCGCGGGCCGGGCGGGTGTCGAGATCAGGCGTAGGGAAGGGCCAAATGGCGAAGGCGACACTGACCATCAGCAGCAAGAACTACTCGTCCTGGTCGCTGCGTGGCTGGCTGCTGGCGAAATTTTCCGGGCTCGATTTCGAGGAGATCGTCACCGCGCCGGATGATCCATCCGCGCGCGCGGAAATCCTGCTGCTGTCGTCATCGATCCTGGTGCCGTGCTTGCGGCACGAGGGCGCCGTGGTCTGGGATACGCTGGCGATCGCCGAATATCTCAACGAGGTGATGCCGGACGCCGGGCTGTTGCCGGCCGACCGCATTCAGCGCGCACATTGCCGCTCGATCTCAGGCGAAATCCATTCCGGCTTCGCCACGCTGCGGGCCTCGCTGCCGGTCAATTTGAAAGGACACTTTCCCGGCTTCAAGATCTGGTCGCGCGCGCAGGCCGACGTCGACCGCGTCTGCTTCATCTGGCGCGACTGCCTGGAGACATCGGGCGGCCCCTTCCTGTTCGGCGAGCGGCGCACCATGGCGGATGCGATGTACGCCCCCGTGGTGACGCGCTTCATGACGTATGACGTCAAGCTCGCGACGCCGCTGAAGGCCTATGCCGACACCATCATGGCCATGCCGGAGATGCAGGAATGGATCGCGGCGGCGCGGGCAGAGCCGGCCGAGATCGAGGAGCTCGAGGTCGAATATTAGGCAGGTCTCGCGCTGTCTTGCCTGTTCCGGCGGCTGGGGACCGTCGCCCGGCAGGCACGCGGCTTGCCCCACCATGTCCCTGACGCGGTTAACTTTTGCCGCCGATAGCCGGCCCAAATCCAATCTTGCCCTGCGCAGATCTTGTGCGCGCGAACCGGCCGGCTCGCGACATCTAGCCGTGAACAGGTGCGTACGGGGCGCTACGGCCGATTCGGACGTGATTCGTTCGGGCCGCGTTCCGAAGGTTAAGGCGAAGCGCGGCCCCGTCGCATTTTGAAACACGGATCGCCGTCAGGCGGCCCCGCGCTGCTTCATGCGGGGCAGGCGCCAGCCGATGACGGTTGCTTCGACCGCGATGCCGGCCTCGTGGTTCTGCCAGCGTCCCTCCACATAGCGGCAGGCGAACGGCAGCTGATACGTTCCGCTGTGATCCTCGCACAGCACTTCGAGTGGCAGGCCAGCTGGTGGTTCTCCGGCGCCGTCGAATTCCGCCAGACGTCTATCGCGCGTTGCCATTCCAAAAATCTCCCCTAAACAAAGCCGCGGAAAGAACGCCCACTTCTTTCCGCGTGCCGATCATCGTTCCCCGTACGAGGGAACGGGCGCAAGCTCAACGCGAGAATGCGGTACGAGTGTGGTAGCCTCACGCGACTGCGCGCAAACGGCGCACATTGCCGTGATCGATTTGACGAGGAACCTTCATGCTGCTTCGAAGCGCCGGCGTTTGTTTCGCAATGTTGCTGCTCGCCACACTGGCGCCGCTGCCGCTGCACGCGCAGGACGTGCCCGGCATCGAGATCTGCACGGTCGAGAAGACCATGGAACGGCGCACGAGCTGCCTCCAGAGCAATGTCGACTTCCTCCAGAAGACCATCACCAAGCTCAGCCTCGATCATCAGCAGAGGCTGGATGCGGCCAATCGCCAGATCGACGCGTTGAAGACGAACCTCGCCGGCTTGCAGAAGACGCTCGCCGATCTCCAGGCTGCGCAAGCCAAGACCGCCGACGATCTGAAGAAGAAGCAGGATGCGCCGGCGGCGAAGGACGCCGCGAAATAGGCGCGGCGATCAGATGACGCGATAACGCTCCATCACGCCGCGATCCGGCTCGTAGCCAAGTCCAGGGCCGCTCGGCACTGCGACATGACCGGTCGCATCGACAACGGCGCGGCCGCCCCAGAGGCAGGCCTCGCGTTTCAGATAGAACATCTCGACGAGCCCGTCCTCGCGCGTCGCCAGCAGATGCAGCGTCGCGAGCAGGCCCGGACCGAAATAGGGGGAGTGCGGGACGATCTTGACGCCGAGCTGATCGGCCAGCGCCGCCACCTTCACAAATTCCGTGATGCCGCCGACCTTGATCACCGAGGGCTGGGCGTGGCTCACCGCGCCCGCATTCATCATCTGGCGGAATTGATATTCCGTGCAGGCATTCTCGCCGGCGGCGATATTCAGCCCGCCCTTGCTGCGAACGTCGGCGAGCGCAGCAAAATCCTCCGGCGGCCATACCGGCTCCTCCAGAAACATGGGTCTTGCGTCTGCACATGATTTCGCGAACGCAATCGCCTGCTCGCTCGTCAGCGGGCAGTTCATGTCGACCATCAGCGGAATGCTGGGCCCGATCGCCTCGCGTGCGGCGAACACGGCGGGTAGCGTGGTCTCGTGCAGCTTGATGGCGCCATAGCCGAGCGCCAGCGCCTTCCTGCATTCGCTAGCGATGGCCTCGGGCGATCCGATCCGTAAGAGGCTCGCATAGGCCGGGATGGCCGTGCGTCTGGTTTCGCCGAGCAGGCGGTGGACCGGCACGCCCTCGATCTTCGCGGCAAGGTCCCACAGCGCGATATCGAGCCCGGAGATCGCGAACATGGTGATGCCGTAGCGGCCGAACAGATGCAGATTGCGCTGGATATGCTCCATGACCCCAGGGATGCCGGCCGCATCAGGCACCTTCAGCCCGCGCGCCTGCTGTGAAATCATCTCCTCGACGGCGCTGCGCGTGGTGCGGGGGCAGACATAGGCGAAGGCATCGCCCCAGCCGGTCAGCCCGGCATCGGTCGTGACCTCGACCAGCACCATGTCGAGGGCTGTGATTGCGGAAGCGCCCTGGCGGAAGCTGGCGACACCGGCGTCATAGGGGATGCGGATATGGTGCGCCCGCACATCGGTGATTTCCATGACGCGGTTCCTCCGTGCTTTCTCGTGAGCGGTTTCAGGCAGTGTAGCCACGAACGCGAGGGCGTTGCCAGTGGCCATTCCCGGACTATCCTCATGCGAGGACAGCAACGCCGATCAAGCGAAGCGGGCATGACCGGCGCATCATCGCCGCGTTTCGAACGAGGGCCTGAATCGCCATGAATCCAGCCCAGCGCGCGCTCTGGTATGTCGAGAGCCATCTGGCCGAGCCGATGACGCTCGACGAGATCGCGGAGATATCCGGCGTGTCGCGGTTCCACGTCGTGCGTGCGTTTGCTGCAGCCACCGGGCTTCCGGTGATGCGTTACGTGCGCGCGCGACGGCTGACGGAAGCTGCGCGCAGTCTTGCCAACGGTGCGCCGGACATCCTCTCACTGGCGCTGGAGGCGGATTACGGCTCGCATGAAGCATTCACCCGCGCGTTCCGCGACCAGTTCGGCACCACGCCCGAAGCGGTGAGGGCGGCAACATGCGTCAGCCACCTCAAGCTCCAGGAGCCGATCCTCATGGACTCCACCATGCTCGACCATCTCAAAGCCCCGCGTTTCGAGACCGCAAAGGCCTTCCTGGTCGCGGGTCCTGCCGAACGCATCTCCTGCGACAATGGCGCCATCATCCCCGGCCTGTGGCACCGTTTTCACCAGGAGGTCGCCGACATTCCCGCCCGCGTTGGTAATGTCGCCTACGGCGTTTGCTGCAATGGCGATGATGCCGGCAATTTCGACTACATCGCCGGCGTCGAGGTCGCCGATTTCTCGGACCTGCCGCGTCGCTTCGGCCGCATCCGCATCCCCGAGCAGCGCTACGCGGTCTTCACCCACACCGACCACGTCGCCTCGATCCGGCGCACGGTCAACACGATCTGGAATCAGTGGCTGCCGGCATCCGGCCTCAAAGCCGCAGACGCGCCGTCCTTCGAGCGCTACGATGAGGCGTTCGATCCTGCAACCGGAAATGGCGGCTTCGAGATCTGGGTGCCGGTGAAGGCGTAGGGCTTCCGCAACGCTGGCATACCATCCCGCTTGCTTGGCAAGCGCCGGTGACTTTGTCATAACCGCCGGCAAATCTTGCGTGTGGGGCCCGTGCCGGACATCCCGTGCAAGTCATAACAAGCAGCCGGGAGGGTCCCAACATGTCCAACGTCCGCGTTCTCGCCACCGACCTCGAATTTCCAGAAGGGCCGGTCGTGATGCCGGATGGTTCGGTCGTCCTGGTAGAGATCCGCGGCCAGCGCCTGACCCGCGTTCATGCCGATGGCCGCAAGGAGATCGTCGCGAAGGTGCCGGGCGGCCCAAATGGTGCTGCGCTGGGTCCCGACGGCAAGATCTACATCTGCAACAATGGCGGCTTCTCCTGGATCCCGACCCGCAACATGATCATGCCGGGCCCGCAGCCCGACGACTATCTCGGCGGCTCGATCCAGCGCGTCGATCTGCAATCCGGCAAGGTCGAGACCGTCATGACCAAATGCGGCGAGCACGATCTGCGCGGGCCCAATGATCTGGTGTTCGACAAGCAGGGCGGCCTGTGGTTCTCCGATCTCGGCAAGCGCCGCGCGCGCGAAATGGATGTCGGCGGCATGTATTACCTCAAGCCCGGCATGAAGGAGATCGTGGAAGCCGTGCACGGCGTGTTGCCGGCCAACGGCATCGGCCTATCGCCGGACGAGAACACCGTCTACATCGCGGAGACGCCGACGGCTCGGCTCTGGGCCTATGAGCTCTCGGCGCCGGGCACGCTCAAGCCGCGCGAGGTGATCTATCGCGGCGAACGGGGCAAGCCGATCTGCGGCCTGGGCGGCTACCAGATGTTCGACTCGCTCGCGGTGGAAGCCAATGGCAATGTCTGCGTCGCCACCCTCGTCTCCGGCTGCATCTCGGTGATCGCGCCCGACGGCACCCTGGTGGAGCAGGTGCCGACCGGCGACCGCGTCACCACCAACATCGCCTTCGGCGGCCCCGAGCTGAAGACCGCCTACATCACGCTATCGGGCAAGGGCGAACTGATCGCCATGGACTGGCCGCGCGGCGGTTTGCCGTTGAATTTTTTGAACAAGTGAATGTATCTGTGCCGATACATCCGTCGTCATTCCGGGATGCGTGCGCCAGCACGCAGGCCCGGAATCCATCGGGCCTCAGAGTTTGTGGTTGAATGGATTCCGGGCTCGCGACTTCGTCGCGCCCCGGAATGACGGCGGTCATTGTGGAGTGAGAAATGCCCTGGCCCGATCCCATCACCCTGCGTGGACAGCACGCCCGTCTCGAGCCGCTGTCGCATCAGCATCTCGAGGGGCTGGTCGAGGCCGTCAAGGACGGCGAGCTGTCGAAGCTCTGGTACACCGCGATCCCGCTGCCCGAGAACATGGGCAAGGAGATCGACCGCCGCTTGGGGCTGCAGGCCGCGGGCTCGATGCTGCCGTTCACCGTGTTCGACGCCGCCGGCAGGATCGTCGGCATGACGACCTACATGAACATCGACGCCGCCAACCGCCGCGTCGAGATCGGCTCGACCTGGTATGGCAAGAGCGCGCAGCGCGGCCCGCTCAACACGCAATGCAAGCTCCTGCTGCTGCGGCACGCCTTCGAAACCCTGAACTGCATCGCGGTCGAGTTCCGCACGCATTTCTTCAACCACCAGAGCCGCCGCGCCATCGAGCGCCTGGGGGCCAAGCAGGACGGCATCCTGCGCAGCCATCAGGTCGCGCCGAACGGCAGCTTGCGCGACACCGTGGTCTACAGCATCACCGCGGCCGAATGGCCGACCGTACAGGCGCATCTCGAATTTCAACTCAACGACAAGCCGCGCTAGTTATGATGTACACTGGTCTTGCGGTGCGCTCGATCACCTCTCCCCGCCGGAGAAGTGATCGCGAGCGCCGCTGCACTTTACCCAATTTCACGACACCCTAGGGCGGCTGAGGCACCATGGACAGATTTGATTATGTAATCGTCGGCGCGGGTTCCGCCGGTTGCGTGCTCACCAGCCGGCTCAGCGAAGACCCCAACACCAGCGTCTGCGTGCTGGAGGCAGGTCCTTCCGACTGGCATCCCTACATCCATTTGCCGGCGGGCTTCATCAAGACCTTCCACATGAAGAGCATCAACTGGGCCTACCAGCAGGAGCCGGGGCCCTGGACCGGCGGGCGCAGCATCTACGCGCCGCGCGGCAAGACGCTCGGCGGCTCGTCCTCGATCAACGGCCACATCTACAATCGCGGCCAGCGCATGGATTTCGACACCTGGGCGCAAATGGGCAATCGCGGCTGGGGCTATGCCGACGTGCTGCCGTACTTCCGCCGCCTGGAGAAACGCGTCGGCGAGGGTGAGGACACCTATCGCGGCCGCGAGGGCGGTCTCACCGTCACCACCATGGATTGGCGCGATCCGCTCTGCGAAGCCTTCATGGAAGGCGCAGTGTCGCTCGGGATCCCCCGCAATCCCGATTACAACGGCAAGACCCAGGAGGGCGTCTCCTACTGCCAGCGCACCATCAACAAGGGTTTGCGCGTTTCCGCCGCGACCGCATTCCTCAAGCCCGCGATGAAGCGGCCCAACGTGCATGTGCACACCCATGCGCACGCCACCGAAATTATCTTCGAAGGCAAGCGCGCCGTCGGCGTGCGGTATATGAAGGGTGGCCGCGGCGGCACGCCGGTCGAGGTGCGCGCCAACAAGGAAGTGATCCTCTCGGGCGGCGCCTATAATTCGCCGCAGCTGCTGCAGCTCTCCGGCATCGGCTCGCCCGATCTGTTGCAGGCCCACGGCATCAAAGTGCGCCACGCGCTCCCCGTCGGCGAGGGCCTCCAGGACCATTACGCCCCGCGCACGGTCGCGCGCGTCAAGGACATCAAGACCATCAACGAGCTTCGCCGCGGCTGGCGGCTCTGGGTCGAAGCAGCGAAATGGGCGACGGCACGCCGCGGCCTGCTCTCGCTGTCGCCGACCATGGTCTATTGCTTCTGGCATTCCGGAGAGACCGCAGAGAGCTCCGATCTCCAGCTTACCTTCACGCCGGCCTCCTACAAGGAAGGCGTGCAGGGCCAGCTCGAGGACGAGCCCGGCATGACGGTCGCCTCTTGGCAGCAGCGCCCGGAAAGCCGCGGCTATGTGCGCATCCGCTCCAGTGATCCGTTCGCGCCGCCGATCATCCAGACCAATTATCTTGACGCCGAGCTCGACCGCCGCGTCATCGTCGCCGGCATGAAGCTCGCGCGCAGACTTCTCAAGTCCGCGCCGCTGTCGCCTTATTACGCCTACGAAGATTTCCCCGGCCCCAACGTCAACACCGACGAGGAATTTTTGCACGCCGCCACCCAGCGCGGCACCACCACTTTCCACCCCGGCTGCACTTGCCGCATGGGTCCGGCGGATTCCACCTGGGCGGTGGTCGATGACCAGCTCCGCGTCCACGGTCTCGAAGGCCTGCGCGTCATCGATGCCTCGGTCATGCCGCGCATGATCTCGGCGAACCTCAACGCCTCCACCATGATGATCGCCGACCGTGCCTCGGACCTGATCCGCGGCAAGCAGCCGATGGAAGCCGCGCGGATACCGGAGGCGGCGGTCGCCTAGGAAGGTCCCGTGCCCCGACGCAGCGCGGCGCTCTCTAGGCGATGCGAAGCATCGTCCGGGAGCGGTGCGTTGCAGAGCCGGGGGCCCATCTCACCACCGATCTCAACGCGGCTCCGGGGTCCCGCTCTGCGCAGCAGCGTCGCACGCTGCAGCGCGTCCGGGACACGTGTTCGTTGCAACTCGCTACGTCGGGCAAAACACCCTGCGGCGCTGTCAATCCCTCCCCGCAAAAATATTCCACTTTACCGAAATTCGGAATTGCGGCATAAGTCGAGACAGCCCGGCCCGATGATGAGGGGCGTCTCGCCTGTCGTTCGAAACGCGGGCCGGGTTGCGGTGGACGCGGCAGCGTCGGCACGCGAGGTCAAGGGCAGGGCGGATTGCTCTCCGTGAGCCCGAGGCCGCGTGCGGACGAGCGGCGCTGTCAGGTTCGTCTCGCCAGCATTCTTCCGGCAACGTCGACAACGCCGGAGGATCATGCGGCGAAAAGCGGGCCGTGCGTACGGCAAAACCGTGTGGTCCTGGCCGTCGTTGCTACGGTCAAGCCCTGGCGAATGCGGCATGCGCGTCAACCGGCGCGGTGTCGGCGACTTTCGCTGGGGTGAGGGAGGCCAGAAGGAATTCGGCTCCCGGGAGAGCGCGGCATAAGCCGTCCAACCACTGCGCAGGGAAGGCCGTGTGTTCGGCTTCACCTGTATGCCGCTGTGCAGTTTTTCTGCGTGTGCCTTCGCACAGCGGACCGTGGGTGCCAGCCGGCATCCGGCCTTCCCTGCGCCCTCTCGGCTTTGAGGGTGGAGCGACGAAGCGAAGCTTGGGCGAACGCGCCGCGAGGCGGCGGACGTGTGTCTGCAACGCAAATGCGAATTGGAGAACGACGCCGATGCCGCTTGCTCCGTCATTGCGAGCGCAGCGAAGCAAATCCAGACTGCCTCAACGGAAAGATTCTGGATTGCTTCGCTGCGCTCGCAAGGACGATGGGGAGGCAGTGGTGCGTCATACTGTACGCGCGTGCCCCGGACGCAGCGCAGCGCTTCTTCAGCGATGCGCTGCTGAGCCAGGGCCCATGTCTGCGTATTGCACCGTGTCCCCTCTGGGTCCCGGCTCTGCGCAGCAACGCACCGGACGATGCTTCGCATCGCCGGGAGCGTTGCGGCGCGTCCGGGACACGAGAACCTCTACACTTCCCGCCGGCTCAGGAACGCCAGCCGCTCGAACAGGTGCACGTCCTGCTCGTTCTTGAGCAGCGCGCCGTGCAGCGGCGGGATCAGTTTGCGCGGGTCGCGCTCGCGCAGCTGCTCGGCGCTCATGTCCTCGTTGAGCAAGAGCTTGAGCCAGTCGAGCAGTTCGGACGTCGATGGCTTCTTCTTCAAGCCGGGCACCTCGCGCACCTCGAAGAAGATGCGCAGCGCCTCTTCGACCAGGCGTTTCTTGATGCCGGGGAAATGGACGTCGACGATGCGGCCCATCGTGTCGGCGTCGGGGAATTTGATGTAGTGGAAGAAGCAGCGGCGCAGGAAGGCGTCCGGCAGCTCCTTCTCGTTGTTGGAGGTGATCATCATGATCGGGCGCTGCTTGGCCTTGATTGTCTCGCCGGTCTCGTAGACATGGAATTCCATGCGGTCGAGCTCGAGCAGCAGGTCGTTGGGGAATTCGATATCGGCCTTGTCGATCTCGTCGATCAGCAGCACCGGGCGCTGCTCGCTGGTGAAGGCCTCCCACAGCTTGCCGCGCTTGATGTAGTTCCTGATGTCGGAGACGCGCGCGTCGCCGAGCTGGCTGTCGCGCAGGCGCGACACCGCGTCGTACTCATAGAGGCCCTGCTGCGCCTTGGTGGTGGATTTGATGTGCCAGGTCAGCAGCGGCGCATTCAGCGCCTTCGCAACTTCCTCCGCCAGCACCGTCTTGCCCGTGCCGGGCTCGCCCTTGATGAGCAGCGGGCGCTTCAGCACGATCGAGGCATTGACGGCGACCTTGAGGTCGTCGGTCGCAACATAGTCCTTAGTGCCGGTAAATTTCATTGGGTGTCCTTAGGTAGTTGTCAGCGGGGGGCGCCGGCCCCGGCCGCGACAAAGGAACGGCCGCACATAGCGGCCGTTCCTGGTTCGGTCAGGCTTTCAGACCCGTTTTATCAGCGAAAGGATGACGAGCACAATCACTGCCCCGATCGTCGCGTCCACGATGGCGCCGACCGTGCCGGTGGCGAGCGCAATATGCAGCTGCGGCAGCACCCAGCTCGCGACCAGCGCGCCGATGATGCCCACGACCATGTTGCCGATCAACCCCAATCCCGCCCCGTGGACAATCTTGCCCGCCAGCCAGCCTGCGATCGCGCCGATGATGAGCGCGGCGACAATTCCCATTGCAAACGTCCCCAAGACGGCCCCGTATGGCCGGCAATTCTAGAGCAAAAAGCCACCCGGTCCAGCGTGCCGCGGCGTTCTCCGCCCCTTGACGTTCGGCACCCGACGGGCAATCTGTCACCCATGTTCCTGCAATTCTTCACCTCTCTGCGCGACGCGCAGGTCCCTGTGACGCTGCGCGAATACCTCACGTTGATTGAGGCGCTCGACGCTGACCTCGCGGACTACACGATCGAGAACTTCTACTATCTGTCGCGCGCCTCGCTGGTGAAGGACGAGCGCAATCTCGACAAGTTCGACCGCGTTTTCGGCACGGTGTTCAAGGGGCTGGAAAACCTGCTCGACGCCATGGAGAGGGCGGAGATCCCCGAGGAATGGCTGAAGAAGCTGGCCGAAAAGTATCTCACCGAGGAAGAGAAGAAGCAGATCGAGGCCATGGGCTGGGACAAGCTCATGGAGACGCTGAAGAAGCGCCTCGAGGAGCAGAAGGGCCGGCACCAGGGCGGCAGCAAATGGATCGGTACCGCCGGCACTTCGCCGTTCGGCGCCCACGGCTACAATCCCGAAGGCGTGCGCATCGGCCAGGAGAAGAACCGCAACAACCGCGCCGTGAAGGTGTGGGACAGGCGCGAGTTCAAGGATCTCGACGGCAACGTCGAGCTCGGCATTCGCAACATCAAGGTGGCGCTGCGCCGCCTGCGCAAATTCGCGCGCACCGGCGCGCCGGACGAGCTCGATCTCGACACCACGATCCGCGAGACCGCCAATCACGGCTATCTCGACGTCCACATGCGGCCCGAGCGGCGCAATGCGGTGAAGCTTTTAGTGTTCTTCGACATCGGCGGCTCGATGGATGCGCATATCGAGCAGGTCGAGGAGCTGTTCTCGGCGGCGAAGAGCGAGTTCAAGCACATGGAATATTTCTACTTCCACAACTGCCTCTACGAAGGCGTGTGGAAGCAGAACAAGCGCCGCTTCACCGACCGCACCCCGACCTGGGACGTGCTGCACAAATATCCGCACGACTACAAGGTCGTGTTCGTCGGCGACGCCTCGATGTCGCCTTACGAGATCATGGTGCCGGGCGGCTCGGTCGAGCACGTCAACGAGGAGCCCGGCTCGGTCTGGCTCGACCGCATCATCCGCACCTATCCGCATGCGGTGTGGCTCAACCCGGTGCAGCAGAAGCATTGGGACTATTCGGAATCGACCACCATCATCAAACGCATCTTTGCCAATCGCATGTATCCGATCACGATCGAGGGGCTGGAAGGTGCGATGAAGGAATTGACGCACTGATGCGATCCACCGTCATTCCGGACGGCCGCAGCGCGGCCGATCCGGAATCTCGAGATGGCGTGTGAGGATCGAGATTGCGGGTTCGATGCTGCGCATCGCCCCGGAATGACGGAAGAGAAGAAGGGAACAAACATGCCCCAGACCATCACCCGCGGCATCAAGGCGCTGATCGACGAGGCCAATGCCGAGATCGAAACGCTCTCCGCCAAGGAGGCCATCGAGATCTCCAAGAACGGCGATGTCGTCATCGTCGACATCCGCGATCCTCGCGAGATCGAGCGCGACGGCCGCATTCCCGGCGCGTACGCCTGCACCCGCGGCATGCTTGAATTCTGGATTGATCCGCAGAGCCCCTACGCAAAACCGATCTTCCAGGAGGACAAGAAGTTCGTCTTCCATTGCGCCGGCGGCTTGCGCTCCGCGCTCGCCGCCAAGACGGCGCAGGACATGGGCCTCAAGCCCGTCGCCCACATCGCCGGCGGTTACGCCGCCTGGCGCGATGCCGGTGGGCCGACCGAGCAATGGGTGTCGAAGAAGAAGGGGTGAGGGCCTCGCTTTCTCCACTCGTCATTCCCGCGCAGGCGGGAAATCCAGTACGCCGCGGCCTGTCGGTTGAATCACGGCCGTCTCGGAGTACTGGATCGCCCGGTCCCGGCTCTGCCAAGGCTATGCCGAGGCCCAGGAGTGCTCGGCCCGCCGAAGCCTTGGCGAAGGCGGCAAGCCAGGCGATGACAGCGGAGACGCTGCATCGTCCTCGCTCGCGCGACGCGCGCCCGGAATGACCACAAGGAAGGACCTCTCATGACCGCCACTGACCCCCTCGTCTCCACCGAATGGCTCGCCGCCCACATCGACGATGCCAACGTCAAGGTCCTCGACGCCAGCTTCAAGCTGCCCGGCGTGCTGCCGCTGCCGAAGGACGACTATCTCGCCGCGCATCTGCCGGGCGCCGTGTTCTTCGACGTCGATGCGGTGTCGGATCATTCGAACCCGTTGCCGCACATGTTTCCGAGCGCCGAGCAGTTCGGCCGCGACGTCGGCAATCTCGGCATCTCCAATGCCGATACGGTGGTGATCTACGATGCCGGCGGCTGGGTCGCGGCGCCGCGCGCGTGGTGGATGTTCCTGTCTTACGGCCACAGCAATGTGCGCATCCTCAACGGCGGCCTGAAGAAGTGGCGCGCTGAGGACCGCCCGGTCGAGAGCGGCGAGGTGAAGCCGAAGCCGGCGACGTTCAAGGCGAATTATGATGCAAAGCGCGTGCGCAGCATGCAGCAGCTCATCGCCAATGTCGAAAGCCGGGCCGAGCAGGTGATCGACGCGCGCGCCGCCGACCGCTTCGAGGGCCGCGCGCCGGAGCCGCGGCCGGGCATCCGCTCCGGCCACATTCCCGGCGCCCGCAACGTGCCCTACAATCTGTTGTTCGATGCGGAGACCGGCACCATGAAGCCGCTTGACGAGCTCCGCGCCGCCTTCACCGGCGCCGGCGTCAAGTTGGACGCGCCGATCGTGACGAGCTGCGGCTCGGGCGTCTCGGCCGGCGTGCTGACACTCGCGCTCTATCGCTTGGGGATCACCGACACAGCGCTCTATGACGGCTCGTGGTCGGAATGGGGCCAGGCCGGCGGCCCGCCGATCGCGACCGGGCCGGCGTGACCTTACTGGCGGGTGCGTGTGGCGGTTGTTCCTAGCGTCTGCCGCTGTCCGAACGGATCGAGCTGTTGCTGCAACTGCGGAGGCGGCGGGCGCCGCACCACGCGGTGCCGCTTCTTGGCCTTCGCCTTGCGCTTGGTCGCCTTGCTGTCGGAGGCGCTGCCGCCCGTCTTTGTGCTCTCGGCTTTGGGCTTCGGCGGGGCATCCTTCACCGCCGTCGTCGCCGGGGCGTCTAGCGCGGCCATCTTGGTCGCGGCGACATCGAGCGCCGAGGAGGTCAGGGCAACACTGGAATCAAAGGCAACACTGGAATCAGCCGGTGGCTCGCTGACTGTTACGGCAGCGGCCGGCTGCGTCTCGGGGACCGATGCCATGGTGTCGGCAGGGGTGAGCGTGTCGGCGGTAACCGGCGCTGCGGCGTCCGGTGTGGTCTCCGCCTTGAGGGCTTCGGCGGTCGGAGCCTGGGCCTGAGGCGCGGCTTCAGTGACCTCCGGCTGAACGTCGGTCTCGCTCGTTGCTGCGGCCAGCGGCTCGGGCTCACTCAGCGGCAGCGCGATCGTCGGCACCTGGTCGCGCAGCGACGGTGCGGGATCGGCGGTGATCTCAGGCTCCGCCTGTAAGACCGCGAGCACGGGCTGAGCCGGCTCTGGCGCCTGCGCAAACACCTTCTCCTGCGGGCCGTTTCGCCAGGAGGGGCTGCTGACATACTGCTCATGGCTCGCCCGCAGCAGCGCGGCGGCCCCTAGGCCGAACACCAGGATGGAGGTTGACAGCAGGATCGCGGCAAACAGGAAGCGAAAGCCGGGAAGCATCGAGCGGTTGCGAATTTCCGCCCCGGCGGCCAAATGGCCAGGGCCCAAGAGCCATCTGAACGCGGTGACGGTACTGAGTGCCGCATTCGCCACGCGGGGATCGGAGCTCAAAAAGGTGACGAATCAGGCTGATTCGACCATATCGCAACGCTCGGCATCGCTTCGTTAAATTCGAGGCCGAACACCGCGGCAATTGACGGCGCGATACGATTTCCGCCCCCGTGATGCAACGGGGCAACGGTAGTCTTGCGGATCACAAATCGGCAAATCCGGCGCAAATGAGCCTGATACGTCTTGAATGTGCCGCTATCTTCCGTCATTTGGCCGTTAACGGTCCGATCGGGCTTGGGGACTATACAAGAGCGATGATGATCAAACACTTTCTGACGATATGCGCTGCCGCGACAGTCGCTGCGGCGGGAACCTCGCTCGCTCAAGCTCAGAGCTATCCGGTCCAGCAGGCGCCGGGCTATGGCGCTCCGGCTGAATATCGCCCGGGCGATCGCACGCCGAACTTCGACGCCCTGGACGAAGACGACGACGCGATGCCGCAGGCCTCGCTGCCGCCGCCCGGACCGGCGGACGATCCGCGCTACGGCCGTCCGGCCGGCGCGCCTCCGGTCTATTCGGCCGCCCCGCAGGGCCCGGTGATGTCGCCGGATGATCCGCGTTACGGCCGCCCGGCCGGCGGTCCGCCGGTCTATTCGGCGGCGCCGCCCCAGGCCCCCGTGATGTCGCCCGACGATCCCCGCTACGGCCGGCCCGCCGGTCCGCCGCCGGTGATCTATGCCAATCGTCCGGGTCAGGGCCAGGCACCGGCCAATGACGGCCTGCGTCCGCCGGAGGCCGTTGGTGGTCCCGCCGCGACCGGTACGGTCCAGGCCGGCCAGCCGCCCGTCGGCGCCGATGGCCGGCCGATGACGATCGCGTCGCTACCGCCCGAGGAGCAGCCGGATGCTGCTCCCGCGCAGCTGCCTCAGAACCTGCGCCGCCAGGAAGTCGCGTTCCAGACCAAGGAGCCGGCCGGCACGCTCGTGGTCGATACGCCACACACCTACCTCTATTACGTGCTCGGCAACGGCCGCGCGATCCGCTACGGCGTCCGCGTCGGCCGCGACGGCTTCACCTGGACCGGCGTGCAGAAGATCACCCGCAAGGCCGAGTGGCCGGATTGGCATCCGCCGACCGAAATGATCGAGCGCCAGCCCTACCTGCCGCGCTTCATGGCCGGCGGCCCCGGCAATCCGCTCGGCGCCCGCGCGATGTATCTCGGCTCGACCGTCTACCGCATCCACGGCACCAACCAGCCCTCGACGATCGGCAAGTTCGTCTCTTCTGGTTGCATTGGCATGCTGAACGAGGACGTCTCCGACCTGTTCGACCGCGTCAAGGTCGGCACCCGTGTGGTGGTGCTGCCGGGCGGCCCGTCGCCGGGAACGGCGACCGCATCCGCTGCGCCG
The DNA here is from genome assembly GCF_023073535.1 of Bradyrhizobium sp. 179. Classification (NCBI taxonomy): domain Bacteria; kingdom Pseudomonadati; phylum Pseudomonadota; class Alphaproteobacteria; order Hyphomicrobiales; family Nitrobacteraceae; genus Bradyrhizobium; species Bradyrhizobium sp. 179. The sequence continues at coordinate 115,718 of NZ_JADPJR010000023.1, forward strand.
ACTCCGGGTGCTGCCGGTCCGGCTCCGATGTCCGCCCAGGCCGGTCCCGTCCCGGGCACGCAGCCGACGGTGGTGCCGCCGCTGCCTGCGCCGGTCACCGTGCGCTAAGGCGATCGCTCAAACATCGATCGAGAAACGGCGCGTGCGCTTCGGCCACGCGCCGTAATCATTTGACGCATCCTTCCCGCCACGTCCGCACGTTCGCTCGCTTGAATCCGAGCCGGGATCAACTACGTCCCGGCTGGTTGGCAAAAATGCGAGAAACACAAGATGCGAATCTTTGTTGCGGGCGCCACCGGTGCCGTAGGTCGCAAGCTCGTCCCCCTCCTTGTCGCCACCGGTTATTCGGTCATCGCCTCAACCCGGAGCGCCGCGAAGGCCGGCCGTCTCAAGGAGCTTGGTGCCGAATCCGTCGTTGCTGATGGTCTCGATGCGGAGAGCATGCGCGCGGCCGTAAAGGCGGCACGGCCGGACGTGGTCATCCATGAGATGACCGATCTCGCCTCAGCGACCGATCTGCGGCATTTCGATCGCGTGTTCGCGAGAACCAACGAATTGCGCACCCGCGGAACCGACATTCTGCTCGCGGCCGCGCGCGAGGCCGGCGCCAAGCGCTTCATTGCCCAGAGCTTCTGCGGTTGGACCTTCAGCCGCGACGGGGGAGCGATCAAGACGGAAGCGGATCAGCTTGACCCCCATCCGCCGCAGGAACTTCGCCGCACCCTGGAAGCGATCCAGTATCTGGAGCGCGCGGTGCTGGCATCGACTAGGCCCGAAGGGATCGTGCTGCGTTATGGATTCTTCTATGGCCCGGACACCGGCACGCTGTCGCCGCAGATGAGAGAGCAGCTTCGTCGCCGGCGCGTGCCGGTGATCGGCGATGGCGGTGGCTATTGGTCATTCATTCACACTGAAGATGCCGCCTCTGCGACGGTCGCCGCCATCGAGCGCGGACGCGCAGGCGAGATCTACAACATCGTCGACGACCGTCCGGCCCTGGTCAGGGACTGGCTGCCGGCGCTCGCCGAATTGCTCGGTGCCAAGCCGCCGCTTCACGTGCCCGCATGGCTCGGGCGGCTGCTTGCGGGCGAGCATATGACGGCGATGATGACCGAGGTGCGCGGCGCCTCCAACGCCAAGGCCAAGCGCGAACTGGCTTGGCTGCCGGCACACCCGTCCTGGCGTGATGGCTTTGCCGACGCCGCAAGCTCTTCCGCCGGCCAGCGCTCGGCGGCCTGAGATCATGCTCAACAACGCTGGCAGCGAGACGATGATTATCCCGATTTCATGGCGTTTCAGGCCAGCTTGCGCGGCAGCTCGCCGCCCCTGGTGAAGGCGTCGATCGCCTCGACCATCTGGCCGTAATGGATGCGCAGGCCGTCCGCAGTGGCGTAGCCGAGATGCGGCGTCAGCACGAGGTTGTCGAGCTTGCGGAAGGGATGATCGACCGGCAGCGGCTCGACCGAGAACACGTCCAAGCCGGCGCCTGCGATCTTCCTCTGCTGCAAGGCCTCGAGCAGCGCCTGCTCGTCCACGATCGGCCCGCGCGCGGTGTTGACGAGGAAGGCGGTCGGCTTCATCCGCGCGAGATCCGCAGCTCCAACCAGCCCGCGTGAGCGCTCGCTCAGCACCACATGGATCGTGACGATGTCCGCTTTCGCGAACAGCTCATCCTTGCTGGCGTAGCCGACGCCGGCCTCCTTGCACTTCTCCGGCGTCAGGTTCGGGCTCCAGGCGATCACGTCCATGCCGAACGCCTTGGCGATCCCCGCCATCTTGCTGCCGAGCTTGCCGAGCCCGACGATGCCGAGCGTCAGTCCCTCGATCTCGATGCCGGCAAAGGTCTGCCAGGGCTCGCCGGCATGCATGCGCGCATTCTCGCGGCCGATGCCGCGGGTCAGTTCCAGGATCAGGCCCATGGCGAGCGGGGCGGTCGGATCGCGCGAATATTGCGTGCCGCCGACGGCGACGCCGCGCGCTTTCGCGGCCTCCATATCGATGGCGGCGTTGCGCATGCCAGAGGTCAAGAGCAGCTTCAGCTTCGGCAGCTTGTCGAGCAGGCTCTTCGGAAATGCCGTGCGCTCGCGCATGGCGCAGATGATCTCGAAGTCGGCCAGCGCGCTCGCCGCGGCCTGCTCGGACGCAAATGGGTGGCTGAACACGGTGACGTCGACGCGGTCGGAAAGCTTTGGCCAGTCGGCGACGTCGAGGGCGAGGTTGAAATAATCGTCGAGAATTGCACAGCGCAGCCGCGTCATCAGCATTCATCCATGGCGAGAGGTGACGGCGCGAGCGGGGGCGCCCTCCTCGGAGCCGGGCCATGGTTGCGCGCAATCACGCCTGCGCGCAAGCAGCTCACGTCTTCAAAAATCCGATAGGGACGGGCTCAGAGGTCGCGGGGCTTCAGGCGGAACGGCGCGTCCATGCCGTGCTTGGCGCGCCAGGCCGGGCCGGGGCCGCGCATGTAGTGCAATTCGGGCCGGTACGGGTTGAAGGCGGTGGCGAAGAAGCGCTTCCAGAAGCTCTGGATCTCCGAAACGAATCCGGAGACCTGCCCGACGTCTGCCGGACCAGGGAGAGAGTTGGTCTCGATCATGGCCATGACGCTGTCTCGCTGTGCTCCCCGTTCATTCTGAGCGGGTGGCGCTGTTTCCGCGCGACACCGAGCTTTGGCCTGATTTATTAAAAGATGGTTTCAATTGTCCGGATCGGTGGCCGGATGGTGTCCGTTCCGTATTCAACCGTGGTGAACGGACGGAAAACATTGCCCTTTGGGGGCGGGATCGCTACATCGGCGGCAGCAAATTTCCTCAAATCGAAGGTTTCACGGGACCGATGGCGCGCCAGTTCATCTATTTCATGCAGGGCCTGACCAAGAGCTACCCGACCCGGAAGGTGCTCGATAACGTTCATCTGAGCTTTTACCCGGACGCCAAGATCGGCGTGCTCGGCGTCAACGGCTCGGGCAAGTCGACCCTGCTCAAGATCATGGCCGGCCTCGACAAGGAATACACCGGTGAGGCCTGGGTCGCCGAAGGCGCCCGCGTCGGCTATCTCGAGCAGGAGCCGCAGCTCGATCCCAAGCTTTCTGTGCGCGAGAACGTCATGCGGGGCGTCGCCAAGCAGAAGGCGATTCTCGACCGCTACAACGAACTCGCGGTCAATTATTCGGACGAGACCGCGGACGAGATGACCAAGCTCCAGGACGAGATCGAGGCTCAGGGCCTCTGGGATCTCGACAGCAAGGTCGACCAGGCCATGGACGCGCTGCGCTGTCCGCCCGACGATGCCGATGTGACGAAACTCTCCGGCGGTGAGCGCCGCCGCGTCGCGCTATGCAAGCTGCTGCTCGACCAGCCCGAGCTGTTGCTGCTGGACGAACCGACCAACCATCTCGATGCCGAGTCGGTGTCATGGCTCGAAGGGCATTTGCGCAATTATCCTGGCGCGATCCTGATCGTCACCCACGACCGCTATTTCCTCGACAACGTGACCGGTTGGATCCTCGAGCTGGACCGCGGCCGCGGCATTCCCTATGAGGGCAATTACTCGTCCTGGCTGGTGCAGAAGCAGAAGCGCCTCGAGCAGGAAGGCCGCGAGGACGCCGCGCATCAGAAGACGCTCGCCCGCGAGCAGGAATGGGTCGCCTCCTCGCCGAAGGCGCGCCAGGCCAAGTCCAAGGCGCGCTACCAGCGCTATGAGGAGCTGCTCAAGAAGGCGAGCGAGAAGCAGACCCAGACCGCACAGATCATCATCCCGGTCGCCGAGCGGCTCGGCGCCAACGTGGTCGATTTCGAGGGGCTCAGCAAAGGCTTCGGCGATCGTCTCCTGATCGACGACCTCACGTTCAAGCTGCCGCCAGGTGGCATCGTCGGCGTCATCGGTCCCAACGGCGCCGGCAAAACCACTTTGTTCAGGATGATCACGGGCCAGGAGAAGCCGGACTCCGGCACGATCACGGTCGGCGAGACCGTGCATCTTGGCTATGTCGACCAGTCGCGCGATGCGCTCGACGGCAAGAAGACCGTGTGGGAGGAGATCTCCGGCGGCAACGAATTGATCCTGCTCGGCAAGAAGGAAGTGAACTCGCGCGGCTATTGCTCGGCGTTCAATTTCAAGGGGGCTGACCAGCAGAAGAAGGTTGGCGCACTCTCCGGCGGAGAGCGCAATCGCGTGCACCTCGCCAAGATGCTCAAGTCCGGCGCCAACGTGCTGCTGCTCGACGAACCGACCAACGACCTCGACGTCGATACGCTACGCGCGCTCGAAGAGGCGCTGGAGGATTTCGCCGGCTGCGCTGTCATCATCAGCCACGATCGCTGGTTCCTCGACCGCATCGCGACGCACATTCTCGCGTTCGAGGGCGACAGCCATGTCGAATGGTTCGAGGGCAACTTCCAGGATTACGAGAAGGACAAGATGCGCCGGCTCGGCCAGGACAGCATCATTCCGCACCGCGTGAAGTACAAGAAGCTGACGCGGTGATTCCGGCATGATGTGGCGGGCGCTCATCGCTGCGGTGATCACTGTCACTTGTGGCCTGTCGCCCGCCCGCGCCGCCGACGCAGCCTTCACACAGTTCATCGCCTCGCTGTGGCCTGAGGCGCAGGCCGCCGGCGTCTCGCGCGCGACCTTCGAGGAACAGACGCGCGGGCTCGAGCCCGACTACAAGCTGCCCGATCTGATCCTGCCGGGTCGGCCCGCCACCGGTGCGCCGTCGCAGGCCGAGTTCGTGCAAGTGCCCGCCGACTACGTCAAGGAAGCCTCGATCGCGCGGCTTGCAGGCGAGGGGCAGCGGCTGCTGCAAAAATATCGCACCGCGCTGAACGAGATCGAGAAGAAATCCGGTGTACCTGCGACCGTCATGCTCGCGATCTGGGGCCGCGAGACCGATTACGGCCGCTACACGCTGCCTTACGATCTCGTCCGCGTGCTGGCGACGCAGGCCTATGTCGGACGCCGCAAGGATCAGTACCGCAACGAGTTCATCCTTGCGCTGAAGATCCTCGGTGAGGGCGTGGTGACGCGCAACGACATGCGCTCGTCCTGGGCCGGTGCGACCGGCCTCACTCAGTTCCTGCCGTCCGAATATTACAAGCACGGCGTCGATTTCGACGGCGACGGCCGCATCGACATCTGGCATTCGGTGCCGGATGCGCTGGCGTCCGCTGCGCAGCAGCTCGTCAACAAGGGCTGGCAAAGTGGCGTGCGCTGGGCCTACGAGGTGCAGGCGCCGGCCAAGGTCGATTGCACCACCGGCGTGCCCGAGGTGACGAAGCCGATCGGCCAGTGGCTGCGCGAAGGCTTTGTGCCGGTGCGCGGGCAGAAACTCAGCGCGGCCGAGCAGGCGCAGCCGGCCTCGTTGCTCCAGCCCGAAGGGATCTACGGCCCGTCGTTCCTGACCACGAAGAACTACTTCGTCATCAAGGAGTACAATTTCTCCGATCTCTACGTGTTGTTCGTCGGCCATCTCAGTGACCGCATGACCAGCCCGCTGCCGTTCGCAACACCCTGGTCGGCTTCGAAGCAGTTGCGCACCAAGGACGTCGAGACCATGCAGCGCGGTCTCACGCGCATCGGGCTCTACAAGGACAAGTTCGATGGCAAGGCGGGCATGCAGACCCGCGCCGCCCTCGGCGCCTATCAGAAGTCGGCGGGCCTCAAGGTCGATTGCTGGCCGAACGAAGAGGTGCTGCGCTCGATCCAGGCTGCGCGATAGCGCAGCAAAAGAAAAAGCCCGGCCGAGATGCTCGGCCGGGCTTCGATCGCGGCGCGTCTGAGCGCCACGCGAAGGGATCAGTAGCAGACGCGGACCGGGCGGACGACCCAGCCGTAGCCGTCCCAATATCGCTCACGACGCCAGTAGCAGGGCGCGGGCGGCGGGGGCTCAGCCACGTAAACGGGGCCGCCATAGGCGGGACGGCTCGACGCGATGGCGCCGCCGACGATCGCGCCACCGATCAGGCCGGCCGCGATTCCGGCGCCGACGCCGTCACCGGCTTTGGCCGGCGGGGTGGCGGTGACCAGCGAACCGGCGACCGTCGCAACCGTGAGGGCGGCAACTAAAGTCTTCTTCATGCTCAGGGCTCTCCTGGGAGATGGGCTCCCCTTGTTAGAGGCGCCCGGGTTTCAAAGGTTCACGCACACTCTTATGGAATTGACCGTTGGGCTAGGAAGCGCGCAAATGGTCAATCCACGGTAAACGCGCACGGAGCTGTGACGAGAAAAAGCGGTCTTTTTCAGGCTCCAAGATGAACGGCGCCTCCGTAGTGAACCGGTTCAGGGCGACTCAGCCGCAGACCCTGACGCGGCGGGCGCGCCAAGCGTAGCCGTCCCAGAAGCGCTGCTTCTGCCAGACGCAGCCGCCGCCGTAATAATCGTCGGCGACATAGCCCGGGCCCGGAGCGTAGTAGCGGGGCGGATAGTAGCCGGGCTCGTAATAACCGGGGCCCGGTCCGTAATAATACGGAGACGCCAGCGCGCCACCGACAATGGCGCCGCCGATGATCCCGGCCGCCACGCCCGCAGCGACGCCGCGTTGCGCATGGGCGGGTGCTCCGGCCGTCAGGACCAGAGTGACGATGGCAGCGACTGCCAGGAGCGACTTCTTCATTGGCTTGACCTTTCGCATAATCATGCGGAACTCTTTGGGGCAGAGTTCCATACTTCGCTTGAATGATCAATGAACGGCGCCCTTGCCGGGTACGACCAATTCGTATGGACCGCAGCTCCGGGGCGATGATGAGCAACGCGTTGGCAAATGCATTGATTGCGGCCGGGATCGTCTTCGCGATCGGCTACGGCTGGATCACATATCTGCAGAACCGCGGACGCCGGTCCCGCGCAGCAGCCGCTAGCGACGGAGGCCGTAGCAGCGGCGACGGCTATTCGGGAACGAGCGACGGCTTCTCGCTGGGAGGCTGGTTTTCCAGTGACAGTGCGGGGAGCCCGACTGACGGCGGCAACTGTTCCAGCAGCGGTGGCGGCGGCAGCGGCGGGGATTGCGGGGGCGGCAGCGATGGCGGCGGAGGCGGTGGCGGCGACTAGGTCCGCTGCATCTTGATCCAGCGCAACGCCGTAATTTAGAGCCGTTCTAGGCCGTTTGCGAGCCAGTTTGGAATAGCTTCAAATTCCGCTTTTTCCGTTTGCATCCGGCCGGCCCGTTAAATATCGATAATGACGCATCACCGAAGGGCCTGCCGCTTCCATGATCGTTTGTTCTTGTAACGTGCTCAGCGATGACGACATCCGCGCCGCCGTCGCCGAGTCCGACGACGCCGTGCGCCATGCCAAGCAGGTTTATGGGTGCCTCGGCTGTAACGCCGAATGCGGCCGCTGTGCCCGGACCATCAAAACCATCATCGACGAAGCGCTTGGCCCTTGTGCCCAATCCTGCTGTGCCGGCTGTCCGCACAGCCACACTGTGGCCGCCAACGACGAGACGGTCGAACCCGCTCAGTTCGCGCTCGCAGCCTGCTGAAACTTTCCATATGGTCTGCTGAGCCTTTCTCCGGCTACGTGCCCACGAGCCGGTTGCCCTCGCCCGCAAACTCATTTAGAAGCATTCTAAATTCGGTTTAGGGCCGATTTGGACTGCAAGAGCTGGAGTGAACCATGCAGGGCGACGCAAAGGTCATCGAATATCTCAATAAGGCACTGCGTCACGAACTGACTGCGATCAACCAGTATTGGCTGCATTACCGTTTCCTCGACAATTGGGGCCTGCTGGACATGGCCAAGGTCTGGCGCAAGGAGTCGATCGAGGAGATGGAGCATGCCGACAAGCTCACCGCGCGCATTCTGTTCTTCGACGGCTTTCCGAACATGCAGGTGCTCGATCCCTTGCGCATCGGCCAGAACGTCAAGGAGATCATCGAATGCGACCTCGCCGCCGAGATGAGCGCCCGGGCGCTCTACCAGGAAGCAGCGACCTACTGCCATGGCGTCAAGGACTACGTCACGCGTGATCTGTTCGAGAAGCTGATGAGCGACGAGGAGCACCACATCGATTTCCTCGAAACCCAGCTCGACCTGATCGGCCGTATTGGTATCGAGCTCTACACGCAGAAGCACGTCGGCGGGCTCGAAGGCGAGGGGCATTAATCTGGCGCGTTCGCGCTGCATTCCCCACTGTCGTCCCGGCCTTCGCCGGGACGACACCGGTTGCGCCAGCTACAGCTGCGTCTTGTAGAGCTCCTCCACGGTCTCCTGACTCTGCGGCTCACCGAGGCTGGTCTGCTCGTGGATGATTTCGACGATGCTCGGCATCACCGAGCGCTGCACCTTCTCCGGTGACCAAAGCTTCGAGCGCATCAGCGCCTTGCCGCAATGGAAATAGACCTCGCTGACGGCGACGTTCAGCACGGCGCGCGGCGGCTTGCCGAATTCCACCATCGAGGCGAGCAGATCCGGATCGGCCGACAACGTGCCACGTCCGCCGACGCGCAGCGTCTCGTCGATCCCTGGTACGAAGAACAACAGGTGCACGAAGCCCGAGCCTTCGACGACGTTGCGAAAACTGTCGATCCGGTTGTTGCCGGAGCGGTCGGGCATCAACAGCTGGTTGGGACCGGCAACGCGGACGAAGCCGATGCCGCCGCCGCGGGGCGAAGCGTCGACGCTGCCGTCCGCTCCCGATGTCGCGAGCACGCAGAACGGCGACATCTCGATGAATTTTTTCGCATGCGCATCGATCGCGGGCCGCGCTTTCGCAATGACGCGCGGCGATGGCTTGGCATAGATGGTTGCGAGGTCTTCGGCGCAAAGATCGGTCAACGGCATGCCTCCGCTTCTGGTTTGCCTCAAGCTACCCGATCAGGCGCCTCCAGCCAACGAAATCCATCGCGCTAAACCGCATCTGCCGGCGAAAGGCGCGCGATTGCCCTGCGCGTCGGTTCGTATCGTTGGCGCGATTAAGTCCGAGCTGTCAGCGCAATGCATGTTCAAATCATATGCGGCGTCGAGGCGCCGCCTATGATGCCTGGCGAGATGAGGGCGCGTGTGGCGCTCCTACATCGTCCGCTGCGGCGCCGTCTGCAGAAATTGCCGGATCTGCTCGCTGTAGAATTTCGCATTGCCGGTAGTGCCGTGGCCGCGCGTTTCAGTGCTCGCTGGGATCAGGAAGAGTCGGCCGTTCTTGACCCGCTTCATCGCAGCGTCCGTAATGCCAGTCTCGGGCGGGTTGCGCTCGTCGTCGGCGGAATTGATCAGAAGCAGCGGGGCTTCGATTTGCTCCAGCTTCTCCCCGGCATTGTAGTCATGCGAGGACTCCCACTGATAAACGAAGTCGTTGGCATCCGCAGTGATCGGCGTCGCGAGCCGATCGTCGACGATCTTGTCTGCTTTCGCTGCTGTCGGCGCCTGCTGCTGATAGGCCAGCGTGCCACCGATGCTGGCGATGCCATAGGCGGTGATGGCGTATTTCATCATGCGCGGCTGGCTGGTGTAATTGCCGCCATTGTAATCGGGATCGTTGCGGATGGTGTCGAGCATGATCCGCCGCAGCATCCAGTTGCGGGAGGCCATCTCGGTCGGCTGCGAGGCCATCGGGATCAGCGCGTCCATCGCGCTCGGGTATTTTTCGCCCCACAGCCAAGTGTGCATGCCGCCCATCGAATTGCCGATGACGAGCCGCAGATGCTTGATGCCGAGGCCCTCCGTCACCAGGCGATGCTGCGCCTCGACCATGTCGTCGTAATTGTACTTCGGAAATCTCGTCTTCATGCCGTCGGACGGCTTTGATGATTTGCCATGGCCGATGCTGTCGGGAATGATGATGTAGTATTTGGAGGCGTCGAGCGGTTGCCCTGGGCCGAACAGCTCGCCGGCAAAGGCGGGCGACAGCATGCTCGCGCCCGAGCCGCCTGTTCCGTGCAGCACCAGCACGGGCTGGCCGCTCGGTTCGCCCACGGTGGTGTAGTGCAGCTTCAGCTCCGGCATGGTCTCGCCGGTGTGGAACTTGAAATCCCTGGCGATCCAGTCGCCCTGGTTGGGCGCCGGATAATCGGCTGCCCATGCTGACGTCGAGATGGAAAGCAGAACGGCCGACAAGGCCGCGCAAGAAGCCTTCATGTTTCTCTCCCCATGCGGCACGTATTGGGCGGCCGCGTTGCCGCGGAACTTAACAGAAGTGCGGGGAAGGATGTAGGATTTCGCCGTTGCCGACCGTCCTGGGGGATATATCCGGAGAGACTGCATGTGCCGCAACATCAAGACGCTGTTCAACTTCGAACCACCGGCGACGGAGGACGAGATCCACGCCAGCGCGCTCCAGTTCGTGCGAAAGCTGTCCGGCTTCAACAAGCCGTCGCAGGCCAATGAGGAGGTGTTCGAGCGCGCGGTGGCGGAAGTCTCGGAGGCGGCGCGGCGGCTGTTGGCCTCGCTGCACACCCATGCGCCGGCGCGCGACCGCGAGGTCGAGGCGGAAAAGGCAAAGGAGCGCTCGCGGCTGCGGTTCGGATAGGGATTCCGGATGCCCATTCCGTGATCTGGCTCACGGAAGCAAGAATCCTACTGCGCGATGATGACCGCCGGGATTTTGACAGCCCGGAGCAGGATCATGAGCCGCCTCCTTCTTCCTCTGAAAGCAGGTGCCATCGTCCTCACGGTGCTGTGGACTGCCTGGATGATGTGGTGGGGCGGCTCGTTCTCGAGCGTGAACATGATCATCCTCGCCCTGTGCGGCGCCGCAGTAGGCTATCTCTGGTATCGCGCCATGCGCTGGCAGTTCGAGCGCATGGGCATGCTGCCGCGACGCGAAAACAAGGAATAGGGTGTCTGCTAACCCTTGTTGCCGTGCTTCTTCTTTTTCTACTTTTTCCTATCGACCTCGTCTTCGCCGCCGTCGCTCTCGTCATCGGCGGTCGGCTCGTCTGTCTCCTGCACGGCGGCCTCCAGAGCCTCGCGCTCGGCGGCTTCACGCTCGCGCTGGCGGCGGCGTTCGTCCCAGGCGTCGAAGAGCTGCTCGAGCCACGGCAGTACCTGTTCGATCGATCGCAATTGACCGGGCGGCCCGGCCTCGCCACGCGGGCCTTGCGGCCCTGCCGGCCCCTGCGGTCCGACAGGCCCCTGCGCGCCGGCCGGTCCGCGCGGACCGGCTTCGCCTTGCTTGCCTTGCGGACCGGGGTTGCCTGGCGGTACCGCGCGCTAATCCTGATAGGCGGGCACGTCGATTCCGGAGGCGGCATAGAGCCGGATCTTGTTGCGCAGCGTGCGCACCGACAGGCCGAGCACGCGCGAGGCACGCGTGCGGTTGCCGTCGCAGCGCGCCAGGGTCTGGAGCACGAGCTCGCGCTCGACTTCGTCGACGGTCGCGCCGATCAGCAACGGAACGATCTGGTTGGGTGCAAGGAATTGCGCGTCCGGCTGGGACGCGGCGACATGAACCGTGGTCATCAACATACTCCCCGATCAACGCCCGCTTCCATCATTGGAAGCGGATCGAGAACAAACGACCCCCAAGCCGTAGATGTACGGTGGTCGGGTTTGGTTAATGAAAGGTTAACCGTGGACGATCGCACCAATTGACCTCACCAATGCCGCGAAGCCGCCGCGATTGGCGCGGGATGGGAGCTGATCCGGGTCGATCTCGCGTCACACACCGCGTCATCATCCGCGAAAGCGGATGGGCGATGACAGCGCGTATATGGATGCAGCTTGGTCCCTCGTTCACACCGTCCGATATCCGCCGTCCACCATCACGATCGTTCCCGTGACAAAGGCCGACAGATCCGAGGCCAAGAAGATTGCCGGTCCCACGATGTCCTCGGGCTTGCCGGTGCGCGCCAGCGGGGTGTGATCGACGAAGGCTTGCACCAGCGTCGGATTGGTCGCGCGCACATTGGCGTTGATGTTGGTCTCGATGAAGCCGGGCCCGATCGCGTTGACGCGCACGCCTTCCTTGCCGAGCTCGACCGCGAGCGCCTTGGTGAAGCCGAGCACGCCGTGTTTCGAGGTGGTATAGGCCGCCGAGCTCGGCGTGCGCAGATGCACGAAGGACTGGATCGAGCCGATATTGACGATGCGGCCTTTGCTCGCGCGCAAGGGCGCGAGGAACGCCTGCGTCATGTTGAAGACGCCGTTGAGATTGAGCGAGATAATGTCGTTCCAATCCTTCGCCACCGTCTCCGTCTCCGCGGTGAAGGCGTTGCGGCGGGTGATGCCGGCATTGTTGACGAGGATCGAGACCTGCCCGACCTTGTCGGCGACTTGCTGTGCCAGCACGAAGCAATCCTCGCGCCTGGTCACGTCCAGCGCAAAGCTCTCGGCCTTGCCGCCGGCTTTGCGGATCTCCTGCGCGGCCTCCGCGACCGTGTCGGCATTGACGTCGAGCAGCACCACTTGCGCGCCTTCCCGCGCGTAGCCGGCCGCAATCGCCCGGCCGATGCCGGAACCGGCGCCGGTGATGACGGCGATGTGGTTTGCGAGCAACGCCATGACAGTTTCCTCCCGATTTCTTTGTGAAGTTTCACGAAAAGCTAACTCGAAATTAAGGGGTCGGAAACGGCGGCCTTGGCATACTGATCTTGATTGCTAAACGTTGCGCGCATGATGGAACGGCTTGAATCCTGGAAACTGGCGCTCGAGCGCCTGCGGTCGGCGCAGTCTGCCGATTGGGCCGAGGCGGGCCGCTTGGTGGCCGAGATCGCGCGGATGAGCAGTGACGTCACGCTGCGCCAGGCGGCGGAGCAGGCGCTGCCGGTGCTGCGCCAGGCCGTGGACAATGACGATCACAGCGTCACGCTGGCGGCCCAGCGCCGCGTCGGTGTGGTCCTCGATGTCATTCATGATCTGACCGCACCGCGCTTCGGTCGCCGCAATGGCATGCCGAAGAAGCTGTCGCGCGAGGATCGCGCCCGCAAGGTGCTCGGCCTGCCGCTCGCCGTGCAGCTCACTTGCGAGGACATCAACCGGGCCTATCGTCGCGCCGCCAAGGACATGCATCCCGACCATGGCGGCAGCGCGCAAGCCTTCATCGACCTCGCCGCCGCGCGCGACATCCTGATTCATCCCGGTGCGCACAAGGACGCGTGAGAGCGGGTCAGCTCACGTTCACGCAAAAAAAGGCCGGGCAAGAACGCTGGCGTCCTTGCCCGGCTCTTCGTCGGCCGATCGAATCGTTACCAGGTGCAATGGCCGTTCCTGAGCGCCTGATCTTTCACCATCAACGCATCGCCGAACGTCGGTACGGTCGCGCTGACGCGGGCATAGTCGGAAGGCCAGGGCGTCGTCGGGATGCTCTCGTCCCAGATCTGGCAGAAGCCGGTGTCCTGCCAGCGGATCAGGTGATAGCCGGCCTCGGCAGGGCTCGCAGCGACGAACGCAGTGACGGCAAGACCGACGGCAGCGCAGAGCACGGAAATACGATGCATGATCAGCTCCTCAAAATGAAAGATGGATGCGCCTCCCGACAATGACGGGGAGGGGCGGTGCGGGACGTTTTTGGCATACGCCCCGGCAAGATGTGAGTAGGTCCGCCGGCCGATCAGGTTCAAAGCGGACACGCGGGACAATGCGTGAATTTGGCCCGGAAAACGCGAGCCTCTTCCGAAAAGAAAAGGGCGGATCGCTCCTGCGATCCGCCCTTCAAACCGGTCCGTTGCGTGAGCTTCAGAGCGTGCAGCGGCGCTCCGAGCGCAGCTTGATCTGGAGGTCGGAGGCAGCCTGGAAGGTCGGCAGCGGCTTGCTGACGACCTTGTAGGTCGACACGCCGAACTGGAACGGCTTGTATTGCAGGTCCTCGTTCCAGACCTGGCAGATGCCGGTGTTGTCCCAGCGGATCACGTAATAGCCGGCCTTCGCCGAAGCGGGCACGGCGAACACGGAAGAAGCGATGCCGGCAACGGCACAGAGCGCGAGTGCGCGACGCATGAAGTATCTCCTTGTGGGGGAAGTGTGTGACGCGAAAATTCGTGCGGTAAAAGCAGGTTCTTGGCAAGCCGGAGAGCGGCCGTTCACGGACATGTCAGACAGCGCCGGGCATTTGGTTTGGCCGCGTGCCCGGCAAGTCACACGCACTTCGTGCGGCTCACTTCGACAGCGATGCCACCGCCTCGATCGCGATCAGCATCTTCGGATCGGGCAGCGCCTGCACCACGCAAGTTGTGCGCGCCGGGTAGGGCGGCGGGCCGAAGGCGCCGGCATAGAGCGCGTTCATGGCGGCGACGTCCGCAGCGCGGGTCAGCAGCACGTTGACCTTGGCGAGGTCGCGGATGGTCGCGCCGGCCTCGTCGAGCACGCGTCTGATGTTGACGACGACGTTGGCGAACTGCGCCTCGAACCCATCGGGCAGCGCGCCATTGGCATCGAAGCCGGGAATGCCGGAGACGAACAGGAGGTCGCCGACGCGCGTGGCAAAGGACAGCGGCGGCGCCTTGACGTGCGGCGGGGGCGCGAAATGCTGGATCGGCATGGATCACCTCGGTCGGTGTTCTCGTGTTTCAGGAGCGTAGCGGCAGGCCGGGGCCGCTCAAAACAAAATATGCGAAAACAACCCCATGCACAGTAGAAAAGCCGAGACGTGTCAACGTGTTCGGGAAGTCCGAAATAATCGTTGACCCGTCGGGCAAAACACTGGCAGAATGGCATCATGGCGACAATGCGCTGTAGCTTCAAACTCCACCGTCATGCTCCGGCTTGCCGCCTTCGCTAAAGCTTCGGCGGCCGAGCACCCTTGAGGCCCCGGCGTAGCCTTGGCGGAGCCGGGACCGGGGTATCGAGTACGCCGGGGCCTCTCGGCTCAACCATGACTGCTTCTGGAATACTGGATCGCCCGGCGCGGGCGATGACAGTTGGATGCGCTGCTGCATCTTGCACGTCACGTCCGCCCCCATCATGTTGCCGCCGCGATCGATCGGATAGATTTGTCGCGTCTGATTCGATCCCCCCTAAAAATAGCCCCCCGGAGACACCCATGAAGTTCGCATCCACCTTCCGCGCCGCGCTGGTCGCCATCATCGCCCTGGCTGGCCTCGCGACTGCGGCACGGGCCGACAGCGGCTTCGTGACGCTGACGATCTACAAGGCGGGCTGGATCATCGGCGGCTCGGGCGGCAGCGGCGTGCTCAGCTTCCGCGGCCGCACCTATGGGCTCTCCACCGGCGGCCTCGACTACGGTCTCGTGTTCGGCGGCTCGAAAACCGTACTGCGCGGCCGGGTCTCCAACATCAACCGTCCCTCGGATGTGGCTGGCGTCTACGGCGCCGCCGGTGCCGGCCTTGCCGTCGGCCGCGGCGCCCGTGCCATCGTGCTGACCAACCAGAAGGGCGCGGTGCTGGAATTGACCGGCCAGCAGATCGGGTTGATGGCGAATGCGGATCTCAGCGGGCTTGCGATCACGATGCGGTAGGAGGGCTGTGTAGGGTGGGTTAGCCGCTCACGAACGCGGTCCTTCACTACGGAACGGCGCAAGGCGTACCCACCTCCTCCTCCGTCTCCGTGGCGACAGAAGCGGTGGGTTACGCCGCGCGGCCTGCGCTTCGCTTTGGCCGCGCAGCTAACCCACCCTACGAGTTCGTCGTGGTGAACACCGCAAGCTGCGCATCGAAAGCCCGCCTGAAAGCCGGCCGCGCCTCGCCGCGGGCGACATAGGCGGCAACGGCAGGATACTCGTCCAGCAGGCCCGACGTGTTCAGCCTGCGCAGCACCGTCACCATCATGAGATCGCCGGCGCTGAACGCGCCGTCGAGCCAGTCGGCACTGCCGAGGTGGCGGGACAATTCGCCGAGCCTGACACGGACGCGGTCCTGGAGCATGGGCAGGCGCTCCGCGTACCAGCTCTTGTCGCGCTCGAACAGCATCGCCATGGCGAGCTCGACGATCGGCGGCTCCACCGTGCTGAGTGCGGCAAACATCCACGCGATTGCACGGCTCCTCGCGTTCGCATCCTTCGGGAGCAAGCCATCGTGGCGCTCGGCGATCTGCAGCACGATTGCCCCGGACTCGAACAGGACGAGATCGCCGTCCTCATAGGTCGGGATCTGCCCGAAGGGATGCAGCGCGCGATGCGCCGGTGCCTTCATCGCCTCGAATGACACAAGGCGAACGTCAAAGGTTTGGCCGACCTCCTCCAGCGCCCAGCGCACCCGCATGTCGCGCGCCTGGCCCCGGCCGCGGTCGGGGGAGTTTTCGAAGGCGGTGATGGTGGGCGGCATGTGGGGCTCCGGGGTGCGATTGGTCAGAGGACGAATGATGGGTGCGGATTCCGACAGGCTGTCTCGCCATTCCCGCTGCGTAGGGTGGGTTAGCCGATCACGAACGCGGTCGCTCGATACGCGACCGGGCAAGGCGTAACCCACCACGTCCGCATCCGCGGTAACAGAAGCGGTGGGTTACGCCACGCGGACAGCGCTTCGCGCCACCGCGAGGCTAACCCACCCTACGAGCTACGAGCCGCAGCCGATCCACGCCGCCAGTTCGCGCCACGGCTCGATCGTCCAATGCCCGGACGCCGCACCGGACGGCGAGGGAAGCACGAAGACCTCCGGCAGGCTCGCATCGCGCGCCTGCCGGCCCAGCGCAATCGCAGCTGACGGCCTGCCATAAAACAAGCTCGCCGCCTTCTTGCTCGTAAACGCAATCGTCCGCGGCCGATAGGTCTCCATCTTGGCCCTGAAGCCCGGCACGTCGATCGTCTCCGTCGCGATCTGGTGATCCATCCCGGCGCCCGTCTTGGAGAGATCGGTGAAGCCGATCCCGAGCGCGAGCAGCGATGCAAACTCGCTCGGTTGATAGCGCCGCGGCGTGATCCCCGCTTCATGGATCGCCCGCCAGAAGCGGTTGCCGGGATGGGCGTAGTAGTGCCCGAGTTCAGCCGAGCGCGCAGAGGCGGCGGTGCCGACGAAGACGAGGCGGAGGCCCGCGCGGAGCTGGTCGGGGAGGCGGTGGAGGGTAGGGGTGGGCAAATCGACCAACCTTAGCGTTGCACAGAGCGTCAGCGACATCCGGGCCGCTGTCAATCTCGGATGTCGCTTCGCTCGTCCTGGCTACGCTGCGCTCTAAAAAGAAGCCGAGCTTTCGCCCGGCTTCTCGCTCCTGATGGATGCTCGAGCAAGCCCGCGCATAACGAGCGGAGAATTACAACACCCGATTACTCTCCTTCACCTTCTCCGCATCCAGATATACGCTCGATCCCATCTCCTTGAACTTCTCGCTCATCTGCTTCATGCCGTCTTCGACGGTGCCGGCCATCGACATGCCCACCGAGTTCGGATCGTTCAGCGTCGCCGCGTAATCCCGCACGTCCTGGGTGATCTTCATCGAGCAGAATTTTGGGCCGCACATCGAGCAGAAATGGGCGACCTTGTGGGCTTCCTTGGGCAGGGTCTCGTCGTGGAAGCTCTTTGCGGTGTCCGGATCGAGGCCGAGGTTGAACTGGTCGGTCCAGCGGAATTCGAATCGCGCGCGGGAGAGCGCGTCGTCGCGCAGTTGCGCGGCGGGGTGGCCCTTGGCGAGGTCGGCGGCGTGGGCGGCGATCTTGTAGGTGATGACGCCGGTCTTGACGTCGTTGCGGTCGGGCAGGCCGAGATGCTCCTTCGGCGTGACGTAGCAGAGCATGGCGCAGCCGAACCAGCCGATCATGGCCGCGCCGATGCCTGAGGTGATGTGGTCGTAGCCCGGCGCGATGTCGGTGGTCAGCGGTCCAAGCGTGTAGAACGGCGCCTCGCCGCACTCCTTGAGCTGCTTGTCCATGTTGATCTTGATCTTGTGCATGGGCACGTGGCCGGGGCCTTCGATCATGACCTGGCAGCCCTTGTCCCACGCGATCTTCGTCAGTTCGCCGAGCGTCTCCAGCTCGGCAAACTGCGCGCGATCGTTGGCATCCGCGATCGAGCCCGGACGCAGGCCGTCGCCAAGCGAGAACGAGACGTCATACTTGCGCATGAGGTCGCAGATCTCGTCGAAATGCGTGTAGAGGAAGCTCTCCTTGTGATGCGCAAGGCACCACTTGGCCATGATCGAACCGCCGCGGCTGACGATGCCGGTGACGCGGCTGGCGGTGAGATGGATATATTGCAGGCGCACGCCGGCGTGGATGGTGAAATAGTCGACGCCCTGCTCGCACTGCTCGATCAAGGTGTCCTTGTAGAGCTCCCAAGTCAGCTTCACGGGATCGCCGTTGCACTTCTCCAGCGCCTGGTAGATCGGCACGGTGCCGATCGGCACCGGCGAGTTGCGCAAGATCCATTCGCGCGTGGTGTGGATGTTGCGTCCGGTGGAGAGGTCCATCACGGTGTCGGCGCCCCAGCGGATCGCCCAGACCATCTTCTCGACCTCTTCCTCGACCGAAGAGGTCACCGCCGAGTTGCCGATATTGGCGTTGATCTTGGTCAGGAAGTTGCGGCCGATGATCATCGGCTCGAGCTCGGAATGGTTGATGTTGCAGGGGATGATGGCGCGGCCGCGCGCGATTTCGTCGCGCACGAACTCCGGCGTGATGAAGGCGGGCACCGATGCGCCAAAGCTCTCGCCGTCGGCGAGCGCGGCTTCCGCGCGCTCGAGCTGCTGCTTGCGACCGAGATTTTCGCGCTCCGCGACGTAGATCATCTCCTTGGTGATGATGCCGGCGCGGGCGAATTCGAGCTGCGTGATCTTGTGGCCGGGAAGGCCGCGCAGCGGCTTGTGATAGGCCGAGAAAGCGCGCGCGGCCTTGTCGGTGGAGACGCTGCCATTGTCCTCCGGCTTGATTTGGCGCCCCTCATATTCCTCGACGCCGCCGCGCTCCAGCACCCATTGCTTGCGGTTGCGCGCAAGGCCGGCGTTGACGTCGATGGTGACGGACGGGTCGGTGTAGGGACCCGAGGTGTCGTAGACCGGCAGGTTCGGCTCGCCGGCGCCTTCGGAGAGGATGATCTCGCGCAAGGGCACGCGCAGGTCGGGCGCGGCGTCGGGCGTCGCGAAGATTTTTCGCGAGGAGGGAAGGGGACCGGTGGTGACGGCGGGGACGGTCTTGTCGGGGTTGGAGCGGATGTTCATGGGGATTCTCCGGTTAATTCTGTTCTGCGTGCGTTGGCGCGACTACGGTGAATTCTTGCTCCGTCATTGCGAGGAGCCCTTGCGACGAAGCAAATCCAGACCGCCTTCGCGGAAAGTTCCTGGATTGCTTCGCTTCGCTCGCAATGACGGGTGGTGAGAGCGGAGCGATCATCACGCAGCCTCCACTGTCAGGTCGAGCCATTGCCGCACGCGCGCATCCGGGTCGGGATTTTGCGTGACGTCGGAAACCACAGCGATGGAATCCGCGCCTGCGGCAAAAATCTCCGCAGCGTGCTCGAGCTTGATGCCGCCGATCGCGACCAGCGGGATATCGCCGATGCGCTTTTTCCATTCGGTGATTTTTGGAATGCCCTGCGGCTCGAAGCGCATCGATTTCAGCGTGGTGAAGAAGATCGGGCCGAGCGCGACGTAGTCGGGTTTGGCTTTGAGCGCGGTCGCAAGCTCGTCGTCGTCATGGGTGGAGATGCCGAGCGACAGCCCGGCCTCGCGAATGGCCTTGAGATCGGCATCCGCCAGATCCTCCTGGCCGAGATGCAGATATTTGGCGCCGGCAACGACCGCGGCGCGCCAATAGTCGTTCACGACCAGCTTGGTCTGCGTGTCCTTGGTGATCGCCAGCGCATCGGTGACGATCTGCAGCGCGTCGGCGTCGTTCAGCTCTTTCGCGCGCAGCTGGATGGTGCCGACGCCGAGTTTCGTCAGGCGCTCGACCCATGTGAGGCTGTCGACGACGGGATAGAAAGGATCAGGATACGGCATGCCAGAACGGGGTCCCAACGACAGGGGTGGACGGGGAGGCGAAGTCGCGGGCGTCCATCAGCCCGGCTTCGTAAGCGGTGCGGCCGGCCTCGACGCCGAGACGGAAGGCGTTGGCCATCGCGACGGGATCGGCGGCCTTTGCGATCGCGGTGTTGAGCAGCACGGCATCGTAGCCGAGCTCCAGTGCGTGGGCCGCGTGGGAGGGCGCCCCCAAGCCGGCGTCGACGACCAGCGTGATGTCGGGCAGGCGCTCGCGCAGCAGTTTCAGCGCGTCACGGTTGATGATGCCGCGGGCCGAGCCGATGGGGGCTGCCCATGGCATCACCACCTTGCAGCCGGCATCGACCAGGCGGTTGGCGACCGAGAGATCCTCGGTGCAATAGGGGAACACTTCAAAGCCGTCCTTGATCAGGATGCTGGCGGCCTCGACCAGGCCGACGACGTCGGGCTGGAGCGTGTCGTTGTCGGCGATCACTTCGAGCTTGATCCAGGACGTGCCGAACAATTCGCGGGCGAGTTTTGCGGTCGTCACCGCCTCGCGCACGCTGCGGCAACCGGCGGTGTTCGGCAGCACCGTGACGTCAAGCTCGCGGATCAGCTTCCAGAACGCGTCTCCGGTCTTGCCGCCGGCGGATTCGCGGCGCAGCGAGACGGTGACGATGCTCGCGCCGGAGGCGCGGATCGCGGCCTGCATGATCGCGGGCGAGGGATAGAGCGCGCTGCCGATGAGGAGGCGCGAGGCGAAGGTCTTGCCGTAGAAGGTCACCATGTGAAAGGTGTCTCCTTGAATGATGATGTCATCCCCGCGTAGGCGGGGATCCAGTACGCCGCGGCAGCGCGGCTAGGACCGTGAAGCCGCGGCGTACTGGATCGCCCGGTCAAGCCGGGCGATGACAGCGGAGCGTGTGGCGCGTACATCATCCTCACCCTCCCTGCCGCGGCGTGATGATCTCGATCTCGTCGCCGGCTTTCAGCTGCGTCTCCGCCCAGCGGCTTTTCGGCACGACGTCGTGATTGAGCGCGATGGCGAAATGGGTGCCCTCGTAGTCGAGCTCGGTGAGCAGCGCGTCGACGCTGGCCGAGCTCACTTCGCGTTGCTCACCGTTCACGATCACCCGCACTGCATCACCTCATTGTCGATCTGGCCACGCTGGACATAGGCAAGTGTCAGCTCGGCGAGCGCCGGCGCGAGCAGGAAGCCGTGGCGATAGAGGCCATTAACGGCGATCTTCTCGCCGCGAATCCCGATGCGCGGCAGATTGTCGGGATAGGCGGGACGAAGCCCGGAGCCGAATTCGACGATGCGGGCTTCGCCGAAGGCGGGGTGCACGGCGTAGGCGGCGCCCAACAGCTCGAGCGCCGAGCGCACGCTGACGCCGGTGTCCTCGGCCTCGATCGAGGTCGCGCCCAGCATGAACAGATTGTCCTCGCGCGGGATGACATAGAGCGGCCAGCGCGGATGGATCAATCGCACCGGACGCGCAAGCTGCACCTCGTCGGTCTCGATCAGGATCATCTCGCCCTTGACGCCGCGCAGCTCAGGCTGCTCGTCGCGCGCGGAAAGGCCGCGGCAGTCGATCACGATGCCGTCGAGCTCGGCGGCGCTGACGCGGCTTTCGAACTTGATGGTGCCGCCGGCGGCGCGGATGCGCTCGTGCAATTTCGGCAGCACGCGGCGCGGCTCGACATGGCCCTCGCGCGGGAAGAACAGGGCTTCGCGGAAGCGGCCCTCCAGCGACGGCTCCAGCGCGGCAAGGCCGGCCGCATCGAGCCGCTCGTGACCCTCCGTCATGCGGGCAAAGCGCTCGAAATCATTGCGCTCGCGGGGATGGGCGACGACGAGCGAGCCGTTGAACGGCGTTTCCGGCAATTCGCGGCGCCAGATGTCGAGGGAGCGCAGGCCGAGGCGGCTGACCATGGGTTCGGCCACCTCCGCCTCGCAATAGGGCGCGAGCATGCCGCCGGCCCAATGGCTGGTGGCATCGGTCATGGCGGCGTCACCACGCTCGTGTAACGTCACGGCATGGCCGGCCTGCGCGAACAGCAAGGCCTGCCAGGCGCCTGCGATGCCTGCGCCGATGATAGATACCGGTGAATCCGGTCGCTTGGTGGTCTGCAACATCCCTGTCCCTTCGCCGGCATGACCCGGATCAGGTTCAAAGGGTCACCGCGGTCCTGGGCGGTATTGCCCATTTAGCGGTATCTCAGCTCCTCCTCGGAGCACCCCTCGGAACGGCTCTAATGTATGCCAGTGACGGGCGGTGTCAACGCGTTAAGCCACACGGCCGTCATTCCGGGGTGATGCGAAGCATCGAACTATGGTGCGCAATTGCGCACCTGAGAATCTCGAGATTCCGGGTTCGGTCCTGCGGACCGCCCCGGAATGACGATCTCTAGCGAGGAACCTGCGCCCGGGCGTTGCGGACGCGCTGGACGAGCTTCCTGGGCGACGTGGCGCCCAACATCGGCTGCGGGTTGCCGTTCGGCTCGAGCCAAGTCTCCCCTAAATTGGTCTCGCCCATATTGGTCGTGCCCAAGTTGGTCGGGCCGATAGTGGCGACCTGCACGGCCTCCTGCCGCTGCCGCTTTGCCGCATAGTAATAGCCGCCCGCGAAATAACGCACGGCTCGGGCATGGTCGCCATTGGCAGCGCGATAGGCGCCGGCGAGATATTTAACCGCATAGGTGAGGTTGGTGTTGGGATCGCGCAGGCCTGCGGCATCGCCGGTGTAGCCGACGCCGCGGGCGGTCGCGAGCTTGATCTGCATCAGCCCGATGGTGCCGCCACGGCCGACGAGGCCGGGCTGATAGCGGCTCTCGCGCATGATCACGCGGTGGACCAGCGCCTCCGGCACGCCGTTGGCGCGGGCATGGGCTGCGACCATCTCGGCGTATTCGGCTTGGCCGGCGAATGCGCCCTGCGGCAAAATCAGTGCGGCTGCGAGCAGCGCGGCAACGCGTAAAATTTTCATCGAAATATTCCTTGGCAGAACGGACCTGCACCCGTGCGGGTTAGGCCGTGGGAACACGGCGATGATGTGGCGAAACGCCGCCTTCGGCGATTTTCGTTGGGCCGTCGCTTTTACGACTCAAACTCACGTTAAGCTTGGGGCTGGCGGAGCGCCTTACGCGACGGCTGGTCTGTCCATCCGTGTCTCCGCCCAAAAATCGCTGTCAAAACAGCATTCGGGAGGACGTCCATGACCCCGCCACGCATCGACGACATTCCCACGCAGAACCCCTGTGCACAGTGCGGCACGCCGATTCCGTTCCCGGACTGGATCGAGCCGGGCGAAGGCCGCGTTTCCTATCTCTGGAATTGCCACGCCTGCGGCTACCGCTTCGAGGCGGTGGCGATCTTCGATGAGCACGCCATCAAGCAGCCGCCGCTCGCGGCTTGAGCTACGCCGCCGGAATGAGCGCGGAAACTCCAGCAATTGCTACAGGCGGTCCAGCAATCGCAATCGTCGTCCTCCTACGGTGCCAAGGGCAGCGCGCCGAGCGTCGCGCGCTTCTCCGCGCTGCTGATCGACTACAAGAGCTGAGCTGAGCGACGTTCGGTCGGCGCGTTGTTCGCCGCGATCGTGCTTCTCTCCAGGGCGCGTGGGCGGAATCGTGCGCTGCAATATGTTCCCGGGTGACGCAGGAACATGCCCTGGGCGCTTTTCGGCTCGCGCATCGCGCGACGAAATTGCCGCCCGCACGGAACTGGGCGTGATCAGCGCTGTTTTCTCCGCACAAGGTTTCTGTCGAAGGAGAGGACAACATGATGAAGTCGATCGTCGCCGGTCTTGCCGGCACAGCACTGCTCGCGACCGCTGCGTTCGCGCAAACGCCGCCCGCCACCACCGACAAGGCGCCGGCCGCGGCCACCGCCACGACGACGAGCGCGTCCGACCAGTGGCGCGTGTCGAAAATGTCGGGCGTCAAGGTCTATAACGAGGCTAACGAGAACATCGGCTCGATCAACGACCTCTTGATGGACAAGAGCGGTAACATCAAGATCGCCGTGATCGGCGTCGGCGGCTTCCTCGGCATGGGCGAGCATCTGGTCGCGGTGCCCTATGAGAAGCTGAAGTTCGTCAACGAGGCCGTCGCCTACTCCGGCACGGGAGCCACCAACCCGCCCGGCCGGCCGGCTGCGACCACGACGACTGGCGCGGCGACCGGCACCGACAAGACCGCGACGACCACGACCTCGTCGGCGTCGAAATGGTATCCGGATCATGCGGTGTTCAACGCCAGCAAGGACGAGCTGAAGAACATGCCAGAGTTCAAGTACTCGGAGTAATGGACTTCTAAACCCCTCAACGAAGCGCGCCCGGTTTCCCCGGGCGCGCTGTCGTGTCTTTCGTCATTGCGGCGAACTTGCGTATGACGACGCAGTTCAATGCCCCTTCACCAGAGGGCAGCCGCCCTTGTCGAGCGGACGGAAGGCCTCGTCGCCGGGTACGGTGGCGATCAGCTTGTAAAGGTCCCACTCGCCCTTGGATTCCTCGGGCTTCTTGACCTCGAACAGATACATGTCGTGGACCATGCGGCCGTCGATGCGGATCTTGCCACCTTTGGCGAAGAAGTCGTTGATCGGTGTCTTGCGCATCTCCTCCATCACCTTCGGCGCCTCGTCGGTCTTGATGGCGTCGATCGCCTTCAGATAGTGCATGGTCGCCGAGTAGAGGCCGGCCTGGATCATCGTCGGCATGTGGCCGACCTTCTCGTTGAAGCGCTTGGAGAAGGCGCGCGTCTCCTCGTTCATGTCCCAGTAGAAGGCGTCGGTGACGATCAGGCCTTGGGTCGCCTTGATGCCGAGCGAATGCGTGTCGGTGATCTCCTGCAACAGCGCGATCATTTTCTGGCCGCCCTGGGTCAGGCCGAACTCGGAAGCCTGCTTCAAGGCGTTGGTGGTGTCGCCGCCGGCATTCGCCAGCGCGACCACCTTGGCCTTGGAGGCCTGGGCCTGGAGCAGGAAGGAGGAGAAGTCCGACGAGTTGAGCGGATGGCGGACCTCGCCGAGCACCTTGCCGCCGCTCTCCTTCACCACGTTGGCGGCGTCGCGCTGGAGCGCCATGCCGAAGGCGTAGTCGGCGGTGACGAAGAACCAGCTGTCCTCGCCGCGCTTGACCATTGCCTTGCCGGCGACGTTCGACAGCGCATAGGTGTCGTAGGTCCAGTGCACCGTGTTGGGCGAGCAGGCGGTACCGGTGATGTCGGACGAGCCGCCGCCGGAATTGATGTGGATCTTGTTCTTCTCGCGTGTCAGCGCCGAGACCGGCAGCGCCACCGAGGACGTCGGCACGTCGAAGATCGCGTCGACCTTGTCGTTGTCGTACCAGTTGCGGGCGATGTTGACGCCGACGTCGGGCTTGTTCTGGTGATCGGCGGCGATGACCTGAACCGGCTTGCCCGCAACCTTGCCGCCGTAATCGGCGACCGCCATCTCGACCGCGGCGAGCGAGCCCTTGCCGGTCGCGTCCGCATAGAGGCTCGACATGTCCGTGAGCACGCCGATCTTGACGGTGTCGTCGGAAATCTGGGCCTGTGCGGTGCTGCATGTTGCGGCAAGCGTGAAGCCCGCTGCGACCGCGGCGATGAGTTTTTGCACGTTCTTTCTCCCTGCGTGTTGTTGTTTGGGTTTTGTTGCGCGCCTGTTCTAGCCGCAATCGGCGCCGCCGGCTAAGCCAGGAGCGCCGTAGCGGAATGCAAAAAGGCGGGGGCTGAGCGGGGTATTGGGAGTTCTTCGAGATCGCTTGGCGACGCCGGTCAGGCGCTGCTGCTCTTGAGCCGTTCGTTGCGCCGACGCAAGCCTTCCAGGGTAGCGAGGAGGACGACGGATACCGTCGTCAGCACCACCGCCGCTGCCGTGATCGTCGGGCTGATGTTCTCGCGGATGCCGGCGAACATCTCGCGCGGCAGGGTGCGCTGCTCGGGACCTGCCATGAACAGCACGATCACCACCTCATCGAAGCTGGTCGCGAAGGCGAACAGCGCACCCGACGCCAGGCCGGGCAGGATCAGCGGCAGGATCACGCGGCGAAACGCTTGAAGCGGCGAGGCGCCGAGTGAGGCGGCGGCGCGCGCCAGGTTGGTGTCGAAGCTTTGCAGCGTCGCGCCGACAGTGATCACCACAAACGGCGTCGCCAGCGCCGTATGGGCCAGGATCAAGCCGAGATAGCTGCCGGTCAGTCCGATCGGCGCGAAGAAGAAATACAGACCGACCGCGGTGATGACGCCAGGTACCACGACCGGCGACAGCACGAAGGCCAGCACGAGCGGCTTGAACCGGCTCCTCCACTGCGCCAGTCCCAGGGCGGCCAATGTGCCGAGCACCATGGACAGCACGGTCGAAGCGACGCCTATGATCATGCTGTTCTTCAGCGAATTCATCCAGCGCGGCGAATTGATGAAATCGTCGTACCAGCGCAAGGAGAGGCCGGGCAGCGGATAGGTCAAGTAGGAGCCTGAGCTGAAGGACAGCGGCATGATCGCCAGGATTGGCGCGATCAGGAAGATGAACACCAGCGCGGAGACAATGATCGTCGCGGTCCACGCGATGCGCTGGCTGGGCGTGCGGAGGGGGGAATTGTCGCTCAATTCTTCATTCCTCCCGTAACCTGCTGCCCATGCACCAGCTTTCCGTAGACGAGAGCGAGCAGAAGAGTGGCCAGCAGCAGCACCGCGCCCAACGCCGAGGCAAGTCCCCAATTGGCCGTCTCGGTCGTGTAGAGCGCGATGAAGTAGCTGATCATCTGATCGGCGGCGCCGCCGACGAGCGCCGGCGTGATGTAATAGCCGAGCGCCAGGATGAAGACGAGCAGGCTTCCCGCGCCGATGCCGGGCAGGGTCTGCGGCAGGTAGATGCGCAGGAAAGCGGTCAGCGGTGGCGCACCGAGCGAAGCGGCGGCACGCATGTAAGCAGGCGAGATCGCCTTCATGCTGCTGTACAGCGGCAGAATCATGAACGGCAGGAGAACGTGGGTCATCGCCACGCAGACACCGAAGCGGTTGTAGATCAAGCGCAACGGCTCGTCGATGATGCCAAGCCAGTGCAGGCTGTCATTCACGACGCCCTTGCTCTGCAACAGCACGATCCAGGCGCAGGTGCGGACCAGAAGCGACGTCCAGAACGGGAGCAGGACGAAGATCATCAGCAGGTTCGACCGGCCGGGCGGCAGCGTCGCCAGTAGGTAGGCGACCGGGAAGCCGAGGATCAGGCAGAGCGCCGTGACGCTGATGCTGATGAGGAAGGTGCGGGCGAAAACATCGCGGTAGATGGCCTGATCCGGCGCGGCCGCGACGATCGCGCCGTCTGCGTTTCGCGTCAGGTCGAGCGCCGCCAGAAGGTAGAAGCCGGTCACCGGACCGCTGGCGTCCTTGATCGTCGTCCAGGTGGCGCGTTCGCGCCAGGCCGGATTGATCTTGCCCAGCGTCTCCTTGGCCGTGCCGGGCTCCGGCACCGCCTTCAGATTGCGTGCCGTGCTGGTCAGGATCGTGCGGAAGCCATTCAATGCGTAGTTCAGCCGCTTGGCCGCAATGGCGATGGTGCCGGAGGCGCGCGCCGCCAGGATGTCGCTGGCCAGCGCCGCATAAGCCTTTTCATCCGGCAGGTCCCTGCCATCCCAGCTGGCGAGAGCAGCTACCGTGTGAGGGAAGACCTGGCGCACCTCCCTGTCCTCGACCGAGCGCCACAACATGCCGGCGATGGGCCCGGCGAACGTGAAGAGCAGGAAGACGAGAAGCGGTGCCACCAGCGCAAATGCCTTGACCTGCCGTGTCCGCTCGGCACGCCTCAGCCGGCGCTTGAGCGGCACCTCGGTCGACGCATTGGCGTCGGTCGAGAGCGCGTCCGTCATCGGTCGAGCCCCTTTGAACGGATATCCCTCGCTAATTCGGGTAGGTCAATCTCATCTGGCCTTTTGGAGCGGCCGGTGCAAGCGCCTCGTCCGTCGAGACGACCGCTTCGCGGTCTCCTCAGGATGAGGCTTATTGACATAGGTGCCTGAAAGGTCGCTGCCACAGACTCAGACCTCATCCTGAGGGCCCGCCGTAGGCGGGCATCTCGAAGATGCGCCACGGGCGAGTTGTCCGCCACGCACCCTCTACCTGTTGCGTAAGTCGGTTGCCGCCGCGCGCTATCTCGCCGCCCATTTGTTGAAGCGTTCGGTCAGGCGGTCGATGTTCTCGAGCCAGAAGCCAACGTTGATCTCGACCGCGTTCTTGATGTTGTCAGGCGCCGTCGGCAGGTCCTTCAGAACGGCGGGCCGTAGCCGCGCGGCTGCGTCCTTGTTCGAGGTGCCGTAAGCAATGTTCTCCGACAATTTTGACTGGTTCTCCGCCTTGCCGACGAAGTCCAGGAATTTGTAGGCGGCGTCCTTGTTCGGACTCGCCTTCAGAATGACCCAGCTGTCGAGAGTGAAGAGCGCTCCATCCCATACGATGCCAAAGTTCTTCTTCTCATTCTTGTTCGCGGTGTCGATGCGGCCATTGTAGACCGAGGTCATCGCCACCTCGCCGGACGCGAGCAATTGCGGCGGCTGGGCGCCGGCTTTCCACCAGACGAGGTCGCCCTTGATCGTGTCCAGCTTCTTGAAGGCGCGATCGATGCCCTCGTCGGTCGCCAGCACCTTGTAGACGTCCTTCGGTGCGACGCCGTCGGCCATGAGAGCGATCTCCAGCGTCGTCTTTGGGCCCTGGCGCAAGGCGCGCTTGCCCGGATATTTCTTGATATCGAAGAAGTCGGCCCAGCCCTTCGGCGCCTCCTTCAGCTTGTCCTTGTCGTAGCCGAGAACGAAATCATAAAGGATCGCGCCGACGCCGCAGGGATTGACCGCCGGTGGGATATAGGCGGACTCGCCGCCGATCCTGGAATAATCCAGCTTCTCGAACAGACCTTCCTCGCAGCCTACCGCGAGTTCGTCGCTCTCGACCTGGACCACATCCCATGTGGCGGCGCCCCCCTGCACCTTGGCGCGCAGCACCCCGATGCCGCCGTCCCAGGACTCGTCGTTCATCGCAATCCCGGCCGCCTTCTTGAAAGGCTCGAAATAGACCTTCTTTTGGGCATCCTGATAGGCGCCACCCCACGATACGACGGTGAGGTCACGCGCCTGCGCCATTGTCGTCAGCCCGGCGCTGGCGGTGAGCGCCGCGGCGAAACCCAAGACAATCTTGCCAATCTTGCGCTTCAGCATGGTCCTTGTTCCTTCTTCATGTGAGTTGCGTTGAGATGCCCGACCGCTTGTTTTGGATGAAGGCTGCAGGGTTGAATCAGACGGGATCGAGGGCCAGGCAGTCCTCCGGGCGAAAGGTGATCGACACGCTTTCGCCTTGTCTCAGACTGTGATGCGCTCCGGGCTGAAGCTTGACCATGAACTCCGCATTGCCGGCGACGCCGAGCACGGCCAGCGCGTGATCGCCGAGATAGATGGTGCTCTGCACCTTGGCCGGCAGGCGGTTCGGTCCGTCGTTGGAGGTGCCATCCGGGACAATGGAGATCCGCTCCGGCCGTACCGAGAGGGAAGTCGATGCGCCTGCGCGTGATACATTGACCGCCCGCGCGGTCACGGCGCCGCCACCGGCCAGCGCGACGCGGCAATATTCCTTTTCGATCGTTTCGACGGTGCCGGCCAGCACATTGTTCTCGCCGATGAAGTGGGCGACGAAGCTGTTCACCGGATGCTCGTAAAGCGAGTCGGGCGTATCGATCTGCTGCACAATGCCGTCGTTGAATACGGCGATACGATCCGACATCGTGAGCGCTTCACTCTGATCGTGGGTCACGTAGACGATCGTGATGCCCATTGTCTCGTGGAGTTGCTTGATCTCCAGCTGCATCTGCTCCCGCAGACGCTTGTCCAGCGCGCCCAACGGCTCGTCCATCAGCACGAGCTGCGGATTGAAGACCAGCGCACGGGCCAGTGCGACGCGTTGCTGCTGACCGCCGGACAACTGCCCGGGCCGCCGGTGTGCCAGGCTTTCCATCTTGATCATGCGCAAAGCCGCGCGGACGCGCTCCTGCGCTTCCGCCTTGTTGGTTTTGCGAACGGATAGCGGGAAGGCGATATTCTCCGCAATCGTCAGATGCGGAAACAAGGCATAGTTCTGGAATACTATGCCGATGTCGCGCCTATGCGGCGGCACGTTCTTGATCGGCCGGTCAGCGAGGTAGATCTCGCCATGGGTCGGAACCTCGAAGCCAGCGAGCATCATCAGCGTGGTCGTCTTGCCCGAGCCCGACGGGCCGAGCAGGGTAATGAACTCGCCCTTCTTGATCTCGAGGTCGAGGTTCTTCACCACGAGGTGCTCGCCATCGTAGGTCTTCTGAATGCCGGAAAAGCGTACCAGTGCCGGCGCAGGCGTGACCATGCCGGCTTCCATGTCGTCCTCGCGTTATCAGCTACGATGCTGTCAGCACCTCGTTCGAGTTGCGAGGAACAGCTTAGCATCCTCCGATGAGAATGCCAGCGGTGCAAGCGAAGACGCGCACGGACCCGGTGAGCAAAGGCGGGCTACATCCCCGACAGCTTCGTCACAACCACCTTCAGCGAGCCGCCGGCTTCGGCGACGACGCGCAGGGTCTTGGAATCGAAGGCGATGTCGGCAAGCGTCAGGCTGTCGATCTTGGCCTCGACCTTGAGGCCATCCTCGCTCTTCTGGTAGTCGGCGATCGCGACTGCGATCTTCTCGCGGGCGTTGGCGGCGATCGGCTTCAGGTCGAGCGTCGCCTTCTGCAGCAGGGCCTGCTGCATCTGCGGCACCACGGCACGCGCCGCGGCTCCTAACAGGCCGAACGCCGCCTCGGATTCCACCGCGAGCTGGATGTCGGCGAGCCGCAGCGTTTGCTGCGCCTGGTCGAGCATCGGCCGGCCCCAGATGTGCACGGTCGCCTCGGCGCCGAGGCCAAACCAGCTCTTCTTCTCCTTGGCGCGCACCAGCAGCGAGATCAGCAGGCGGTCGCCCGAGGGGGTCACGTTGACGGTCTTGACGGTGACGTCGACCGGGCCGGAGCCGTCCTCGGGATAGGTATGGCCGACCATCTGCGCCGCGATCAGCTTGTTGATCTCGGTGAAGGGCACGTCGATCGGCACGCCGATGTTCACGCCCGTGCCGGTCGGCGGCACGATCGAGATCTTGTCGGGAAACGGACACTCCGGCTTGGTCGGCGTCGAGGTCACGCGTGTCTCGGCCTCGAGGCCGAGCAGCAGCGTCACGGCCTGCGCATCGACGCGCGGCTGCGCCGCGATTGCGCGCACCGGCTTCATCTCGAGCCAGAGCGGCGGCAGTGCGGCCGATGAGCCCGAGCCTTGCAGCGAGATCGAGCGGCACGCCTTGGCCCATTGCGCCCTGGCATTCTCCCGCAGCGAGGGATCGTTGCGGATGCGTTCGGAGACGGCGTTGATCTGCTCGCCGACATTCTTGTCGATCAGCGGCTTCACCTGCGCCGGCACGTTGACCTTGGCGCCCGCGACGGCAACGTTGGTGTCGCCGAGATTGACCTGGGCGCCGAGATTGGGCTCCAGATACCAGTTGGCCGCGAGCTTGGGGCGCGAGGTGATGACCACGTTACCCTTGATTTCGGCGCTGGCGTTCAGGTTCTTGATGTTGACCGCGCCGATCCGTTTCGCGGCGTCGCCGCCGAGCACACTGCCGAGCGCGTCGCCAAGCGCACCGGTGGCCTTCGAGGACAGCGATCCCGTCACGTTCAGCCTGCCGGTGAGCGGCGTCGACAGCGTCAGCACGTCCTTGTCGCCTGTTGCCGCCATCGGTCCGCGCGCCGCCGTCCATCCGATGTCGGCGTTCTCCAGGATCTGCGAGATCGGGTTGTCGGCCTTCCCTGCGAAATTGCGCGGCGAAGCCCTCTCGGCCTGCTCGCGGATCACCGACAGCGCGATCGCGACCGGCGCGATCACGATGGAACTCTTCGAGGCCGGCGGCAGCGGCGGCAGTTGCGCAACCGTCGGCGCCGAATTGGTCACGCGCGGCGACAGCAAGTCCATGGCCTTGAGGCTGATCAAGAACGACGCCACGAGCACTGCGACGGCGATCAGGATCGTCTTCAGATTCAACGTTAGTCGCATCAATCCCCCAAGCCGCCCCGACGGGTTTTTACAGGGCCGGCGAGGAGGGCGCTAGAGCGCACAGGTGGGGTGGAATTGGGGCGAACAGGTTAACGGCTTGCGAACGCCCCGTTGCCGCGCGTTCAAACCGTCATCGCGAGGCTAGCTGCGTCGGGGACGGCGGACCGCCCTCACATTGCCGCGACCGCCGCCGCCGCAGAAGAAGCGATCGCCGCCGTCCGACTCCAAACCTGAGACCATCGTCCCGGCGGGCAGGTCGAGCTGCTCGAGCACCTTGCCCGTATCAGGGTCGATCCGCCGCACGTCACTCTCTTCGTTCTCCCAGGTGCCATGCCAGAGCTCGCCATCGACCCAGGTCACGCCGGTCACGAAGCGCTTGCTCTCGATGGTGCGGAGGACCTTTCCCGTTTCGGGATCGACCTGATGGATCTTGCGCTCGCGATATTGCCCGACCCAGAGCGAGCCTTCGGCCCAGGCCAATCCGGAATCCCCACCGCCGCCGGGCGCCGGAATGGTGCTGAGCACCCTGCCGGTGGCGGCGTCGATCTTCTGGATGCGATCTTCGGCGATCTGGAACAGGTGCCGGCCGTCGAACGCCGTTCCCGCATGCGCGGCGACATCGATGGAGCGCGCGATCTTGCCGTCGGCCGGATCGACCGCGTTCAGCTTGTCGCCGGACGCGAACCAGACATGTTTGCCGTCATAGGTGACACCATGAACGGCTTCGACGCCCGCGAAAGGCCCATACTCCTCGATGATCTCGGCGGCTGTACGCTTCATGTGCTCGATCCCTGTGATGTGACCTCACCCTACGTCTTCAGGAGCGGCGTGGGGAGTAACAAGCCTGTCGGGAAACCCGGGATGGGCGGGGTCATCCAACGCTTCGCCCGGCCATGCCCGAAGGACTGCACCTTGTGTGATCGCGCCAGGTCGTCGAGGGCCCGCTGCACGGTGCGGGCGCTCGTTCCGAGCGCCAGCGCGAGCGCCGAGCTCGACCAGGGTTCGCCGTCGGACAGGAAGGCGAGCACCGCGGCGTGCTTCTCCTCGACCGGCCGCGCCAGCACCAGAACCTGTCGCGTCTTGCGCGGTGTCAGCGCAAAGCCGTGTTTGGTCGCGCTCACATCGGCAAGAGGCTTGAGCTTGGCGCGAAGCCGACCGATCTCGACCCGCAGCCGGGCGCGATGCGATTCATCGACGTGCCTGGCGTGAAACGCGGCGGTCATCAGAGCCTCTCGGGACACGTCCGCGGGCCACGCCTGCGCCAGGGGGCGGGCGAGCGCGAACAGCACCGGCCGCGTTCCCAGTGACACGACGATGCCTCCCCTGCGAACGGTGTGATGGAACGTGTCCACGACGAGCGCTTGAGACGCGGCCAGCGCTTTGACCTGTCCGAGCAACAACGGATGCTCCTTGCCGCGTGCGATCAGGCGCGCCGCGGGCGTGTCGAGCACGAGGTTCGTGCTTTCGACTTCGGCCGTGAGCGCTGGAATCCCAGCCGACCGTGCCGCGTCGGCGGCGCGGTCGAGCGCCGCGCGCGCATCTTTGGTTTTGAGCCGCCGGATTGCGATGCCGGCGATCACGAGTTCACGGACGACCTGAGATGCCGGCGGAAGAGGGCCCGCGCCGAGCTCCGCCAGTGTGCGTTCGGCCTCGTCGAGGCGCCCGAGCAGAAGAAGGCGGCGAGCCTCGATGTGACCGGCATGGGCGGCATTGGCGAGATCGCCGTGCCTTGCGAGTGTCGCGCGCGCCGCTGCGAGCGTCTTCGCCGGCCAGCTCAGGTCGCGCGAGACCAGCGCGATCTCGGCCTCGGCAACGACGCATCTTGCGCGCGCCACCGCCTCTCTCGGACCGAAGGCACGTGCCGCGCTCCGCAGCAGCGTCTTGGCCTTGGCGAAATCGCCGAGCTGCGCCATCGCGATGCCGCGCAGTGCCAGCGACGGTGCGTCGTTGCGCAGCGCAACGCGGTTCAGCGCACCGAGCGGATCGCCCGCCTCGAGCGCGCGCGCCGCGGCCGTGATCAGCGATTCCATTCAAATCCCGCCACACTTGTTACTCCCACCCCGCAACCGCGAGATGCCAGAAACAGTTTACGACCGACGATGTGCGGTGAAGGGCGAGGGGTTCCGCGTCTGTCATAACGAAATGCGGAATGATCGCCCAGGCAAGAGGTTTGGAGAGCCATGATGACATCAGTTGAGAACGCAGGGACGAACGGACATTCCGCCATGCAAACACCACCCGTGGTGTCGCCGCAGGACTGGGAGGCAGCCCGTCTGCAACTGCTCGTGAAGGAAAAAGCGCATACCCGTGCCCGCGATG
This sequence comes from Bradyrhizobium sp. 179, assembly GCF_023073535.1. NCBI lineage: Bacteria > Pseudomonadati > Pseudomonadota > Alphaproteobacteria > Hyphomicrobiales > Nitrobacteraceae > Bradyrhizobium > Bradyrhizobium sp. 179. The sequence continues at coordinate 149,863 of NZ_JADPJR010000023.1, forward strand.
CCCTGGCCGCCGAGCGGCGACGCATGCCCTGGATGGCGGTGGACAAAACCTATGCGTTCGAGGGCCCCGGCGGCAAGCTCAGTCTGGTCGACCTATTCCAGGGCCGGCGGCAATTGATCGTCTACCGCGCCTTCTTCGAGCCGGGGGTGTTCGGCTGGCCCGACCATGCGTGCCGGGGCTGCTCCATGGTCGCCGACCAGGTCGCCCATGTCGCGCACCTCAATGCCCGCGACACCACCCTTGTCTTCGCCTCGCGCGCGCCGCAGGCCGATATCGCGCGGCTGAAGCAGCGGATGGGCTGGATCATGCCCTGGGTCACCATCACCGACAGCTTCGATGCTGATTTCGGCGTTGACGAATGGCACGGGACGAACGTGTTCTACCGTGACGGCGACCGCGTCTTCCGCACCTATTTCGTCAAGAGCCGGGGCGATGAGCAGATGGGCGGTACCTGGAATTATCTCGACATCACGCCGCTCGGCCGCCAGGAGGTCTGGGAGGATTCGCCGAAAGGCTATCCGCAGACGCCGACCTACAAATGGTGGAATTGGCACGACAGCTACACGGAAGGTGCGGCGCCCGACGAGAAGTGGGTCGAGATCTCGACCGCCGGCGAGAAGGCTTTTCGCAAGGAGGCTGCGGGAGAACGGAAATGACTGCTTCCGCCAGCGCGGCCGCCAGCGTCAACCGCGACAGTGTCGCGGCCGCGCGTCACCTCGCCCGATGGTTGGGGCTGGCGGCCACGCCGACCTTCGCGATCATGGCCCTGCTGACGGCCGCGCTTGGCGGCGGTGCGGCGGACATGCTCTGCTCCGCCGGACAAGGATCCGTGCTCGTTGGCATGGTTCCGATGTATCTGTTGATGAGCGCGTTTCATTCCGCGGCGTGGCTGAGATTGATTGCGGAGCGAAGGCGCGGCGGTGAGCGGTAACGGACCGCCCAGTGTGAACGCCTCGTCCTTGGGGACGCGCGCAAGCGCGCTCCTCAGGATGAGGCTAACCGGCATCTTCGCCTCGGTGCAAGCGCTTCGTAGGGAACGGCGGGCCGCCACACTCCGCCCTCATCCTGAGGGCCCGCCGCAGGCGGGCGTCTCGAAGGATGGCCACGATGACCGACATCAAACAAGAACGACCCGCTTAGCCTAGGTCGTTACTGCGAAGCCGCCTGCAGATAGGCAACCACCTTGGCCGCTTCCTCGGCCGAGATGCCGCCATAGGGCTGCATCTTGTTGCCCGGCACCACCTCGTCCGGCTTGACCATGAAGCGGGTAAGCTTGTCTTTGTCCCAGATGAAGCCGGCTTCCTTCATCGATGACGAGTAATTGTAGTTCGGCAGCGCGCCGGCCTTGCGTCCGACGATCTTGTTAAGATTGGGACCCAGGCGATTGTCGCCCTCTTTCATGGAGTGGCAGGTGCGGCAGGAATTGTTGAAGGCCTGCTGGGCTGCATCGTCGCTCGCCGGCTGCTGCGCGCGCGAGAGAGGCGGTGACAAGAGCAACGTCAATGCCCCCGTGCCGATTGCGAGCAGCCATGCGCTTGACGAACGTTGCGTGCGTGCTTGCATCTGCGCCTCCATGCAATCGCGCTGCAGCAAGCGCGCTTCGGGATGTCGAGGGCAAACGAACACGGCCCCGGTGGGTTCCGGGGCCGTTTGCGTCACAATGTCCTGTCGCTCAGCGCATCGCAACTCCAAGCTCGGCTCGCCGCTCCGTCATCGGCAGCACGATCACCTTGGTGCCGACATTGACGCGGGCGTAGAGGTCGGTGACGTCGTCATTGGTCATGCGGATGCAGCCCGACGAGACGTGCTTGCCAATGGTCTCGGGCGCGTTGGTGCCGTGAATGCGGTAGATGGTGCTGCCGAGATACATGGCGCGGGCCCCTAATGGATTGCCGGGGCCGCCGGCCATGTGGCGCGGCAGATAGGGCTGGCGGGCGATCATTTCCGGCGGCGGAGTCCAGGCCGGCCATTCGGCCTTCCGGCTCACCGATTGGATGCCGGACCAAGTGAAGCCGTCACGGCCGACGCCGATGCCGTAGCGCAGCGCCTGGCCGCCTCCGAGCACGTAGTAGAGATAGGTGTTGGGCGTATCGATGATGATGGTGCCTGGCGCTTCCCGCGTTGCATAGGAAACGGTCTGGCGGCGGAAGCGGGCCGGCATCTCGACCGCGTCCTGATCCTCGGACGGCGCGGCCTGATAAGGCATCGTCTGGTAGGGCTGGTACGGCTGGAGCGGCTGCGGCGCCGTCATCGGCGGCAGCGGTTGGACGAAGGGGAAGAGCTGCACCGGCGCAGCGTTGGCTGTATCTGCGAACGCGATTGCAGAGATCGCGACTGCACTGATCGCAATGGCGCGCGAATAGTTCTTGAACGTGTCAAGATTGATCATTGATCGCCCCTGTTTGCTCGGTGTTGTTGATCACCGCGGCACCGTTTCGGTGCTCCGTTGGGGTGATCACTAACGGCAAAACATTTCGGGACATTTGCGTGGAAAACCGAAAACGGCTTCGTGGCGGCAAGAATTGTTTCATGACAGTTTCGTGGCCGCGCGGGCCCGTTAACGAACAAAACAGAGCGCCGACACTTCTGTGACGTCATACGCCTGAAATATCCTTCGTTGATGGTCGGAAACCGAGAATCATCAAACTCTCGGGATTTTCCCATGCGGGTATTAATCGCGACCGACGCCTGGCATCCGCAGGTCAACGGCGTGATGCGGACGCTGACCTCGCTGGCGAGCGCGGCCAAGGCCCTCGATGTCGAGATCGACTTCCTGACCCCGGACGGTTTTCCGTCATGGCCGCTGCCGACCTATCCGGGCCTACGCATCGCGTTGCCGAGCTTCAGGGAAATCGCACGGCGGATCGAGAAGGCCGCTCCCGAGGCGCTGCACATCGCGACCGAAGGCCCAATCGGCTGGGCCGCGCGGGCCTATTGCCGTCGCAACCGACTTGCCTTCACCACATCCTATACGACGCGCTTTCCCGAATATGTTTCGGTGCGGACCGGCATCCCCGCGAGCATCGGTTATGCCGTGCTGCGCCACTTCCACGATGCCGCCGCGATGATCATGGTGGCGACGCCCTCGCTGCGGCAGGAGCTGTCCGAACGTGGCTTCAGGCGGCTCGGCTTCTGGACGCGCGGCGTCAACACCGAGCTGTTCCATCCCGAGAGCCCGGCAGCTCTGGACCTGCCACGTCCCATCTTCATGACGATGGGCCGGGTCGTGGTGGAGAAGAATCTCGAAGCGTTCCTCGCGCTCGACCTGCCCGGCACCAAGGTCGTCATCGGCGACGGCCCGCAGAAGCCTGCGCTGGAAAAGAAATATCCCGGCGCCGTCTTTCTCGGCGAGAAGAAGGGGGCGGATCTCACCGCGCATCTTGCCGCCGCCGACGTCTTCGTGTTTCCCAGCCTGACCGACACCTTCGGCGTGGTGCAACTCGAGGCGCTGGCCTGCGGCACGCCGGTTGCGGCGTTCCCGGTGACGGGCCCCAAGGACGTCATCGCCGATCATCAGATCGGCGCGATCGACCATGATCTGCGCACCGCGTGCCTGCGCGCGCTCACGATGTCGCGCCAGACCTGCCGCAACTTCGCGCTGGAGCGTTCCTGGGAAAACAGCGCGCGCCAGTTCGTCGGCAATCTCACCTCACTTCAGCCCAGCCGCACCTTGCGCGCCTCGCCTCGCATGGCGCAGCGGCCGGTGCGCGGTTGATCGTCCATTTGAACCACAGCGAGAACCTCATCGATGGCTAAGATCATGAACCTTGATGGCACCCAGCAGCTCGACCTCACCCGCGGCACGGTCGAGCAGGCCTATGACCGCTGGGCGCCGGTCTACGACCTCGTGTTCGGCGGCGTCTTCGCCAAGGGCCGGCAGGCGGCGATCGCGGCCACCAACAAGATCGGCGGCCGGGTGCTCGAGGTCGGCGTCGGCACTGGCATCTCGCTGCCGCTCTACGCGCCGAACTTGCGCATCTTCGGCACCGACATCTCGGAGGCGATGCTCGACAAGGCGCGCCGCCGCGTGAGCGAGCAGAAGCTGAAGAACGTCGAGGGCCTCGCGGTGATGGACGCCGAGAAGCTCGAATTCCCCGACAATTCCTTCGACGTCGTCATGGCGCAATACGTCGTCACCGCAGTGCCCAATCCGGAGAAGGCGCTCGACGAATTCGTCCGCGTGCTGCGCCCGGGCGGCGAGCTGATCATCCTCACCCGCGTCAGCGCCGATACCGGCATGCGCCGCTTCATCGAGCAGAAGCTGCAGCCGGTGGTGCGTCCGCTCGGCTTCCGCACCGCCGAGTTCGCCTGGTCGCGCTATGCGAGGTGGCTGGCCGGCGCCCGCGGCATCGAGCTTGCCGAGCGCCGTCTGATTCCGCCGCTCGGCCATTTCTCGCTGGTGCGCTTCCGGAAGGTCGACATCGCCAAGGCGGCGTAGCATCGCTGTTGCCCCTCTTCGTGAGGAGGCGCGCAAGCGCCGTCTCGAACCATGAAGGCCCGCCTGCCGCAGACGGGCCTCGCCCTTCGAGACGCTTGCTGCGCAAGCGCCTCAGGGTGAGGGGCAGGGCTATCGCATATGGCGAAGCATACTGAGGAGGAAGGCATCATCCCAGCCCGCGCGCTTGATTTTGCGTCGAATCGAGGCGGTGTCGGGATGA
>NZ_JADPJR010000016.1:0-1061 GCF_023073535.1 Bradyrhizobium sp. 179
GAGGGAGATCGCCAAGGCCCACGCGCGAAGCGAGACGAGCCGTTCGCTCGGAGAAATTCCCGGCGTTGGCAAGCTTGTTGCCTCGGTAATTGCAGCCAGTGTACCGGACCCAAGCATATTCAATTCGGGGCGGGATTTTGCTGCCTGGCTCGGGCTGACGCCCAGGCAAATTTCGAGTGGGGGTAAACCGACTCTCGGAAGCATCACCAAGGCGGGTAATCGATATATAAGGAAGCTACTGGTTCTCGGAGCAACATCGCTTCTAAACGTTGTGGAAAAACGCCGCGGCGGCTTGCGCGACTGGATTGTCGGGCTCTTGGCGAAAAAGCCGGCGCGGCTTGTGACCGTCGCCCTTGCCAACAAGCTGGCTCGGATCATCTTGGCAATGATGAAAACCGGAGAATGCTTCCGCACCGAGATGTTCGCCAAACCTTGAACGTGAGTTTCGGCCAGCCGCATCCAAATCAAAGAGTTCTAAGCTTGGTAAGTGCAAGAAAGGCATGATGAAAGACAACGGTCGCCACCGAAAACCAGGAAAACCCGACCAGTCGTGTGAGCTCTAAAGCTCGCATCCTTGATGTGACCCCTTGGTTGTCGGACTTCATCAGGGCCCGCGGAGATATGATCCGCGCTAAAGGCCGGACATACGATCGCAGACGTCCAAGTCGTTCGAAGTGCCAAATTGTGCTTGCCATCAGAGGCCGTCCACATACGATGACTGGGGGCTCGAGCCGCTCGACTCCGGTGCCCGCCACGACCTCCTGGAAATCCTTGAAGACCGCTATGGTCATCGTTCGGCCATCGTCACCAGCCAGCTCCCCGTGGACGGATGGCATGTGCTCATTGGAGAGCCGATGACTTCATGATGCCTCCTTCTTCGAACGCTTGGTGCGTCGTACCCGATTGCGAAGCCGACCGATTTGTTCGTCTGAGAGCTCGATCTGCCATGGCTGGCCTTTGGTTAACTGACGACCTGCCAGCATTCCGCGCGCAAGATAATCGAAGATTGTTTGCGGGGTTACTCCAAGCTCAGCCGCTGCGCACTGAATCGAGAAGCTGCC
>NZ_JADPJR010000056.1:0-967 GCF_023073535.1 Bradyrhizobium sp. 179
AAAAAAAAGAATCAACGGGCCTCCGCCTCAGCCAACCATGCCCGCAGTACGTCACGCCATCGTCGATCTCATCCTACGGCAGCCATCGCAGCGATGCCCTACTGCAGAAGACGTATCCGTGAAAAACTGCAGCACAAACTAATTCTGCCAAAGTAGTGCTAGCTAATTCGGCTTGTGCGGTCTGCTCACGTATTTCTAGGCGCCATTGAGCTGCCTCCCAGGCAGTCCGCCGGTACTAGATGTGATTGCGACCTTAGTGGGCTGGGGGAGACTTGAGACGTTTGGCGTTAGGCTGAGATTTTTGTCCGCCAGGCAACGCGCAACTTGGTTGCAGGTTTGGTGCGGCAGTGCCAGCTTGCATGAAAGGTGTCCGATATCGCGAAGCCTAGATGCCGCAGCGGGATCTCGTAGGCGATCGTGACCGCAGCAAGGGCCAACATCACGTCGCGGTTGACGCCGAAATGGACGCGATAGAGCCACCAGATTGCGCAGCACCGGTCGAAATCGGAGCGTGCCCGAGCGCGCTTTATTGCTGCTGCGACCCGCGCTATTGGCTTCATGACACGTCTCATCTGGAAACCTGAACGTCCCGGGACCAACGTCTAAACTTAATGAGTTTTTGCTCGGTGACGGTCCGCTGTCGCGCGCATGCGTCGGCAAAGGATTGGGAGCTGAGATACATGAAATGGAGCCCGGTTTTGGGACCAGAGGCTAAGTTGGAAAAGGGCCGCTCCGTTTGATAGACGGAGGGCATGATGACAAAGAAGACACGCCGGAAGATCGACGCGGCGTTGAAGGCGAAGATTGCGCTGGAAGCGGTGCGGGAGCAGGCGACGGTTGCCGATCTGGCCCTGCGCTATGAGGTTCACCCGAACCAGATCTATGCCTGGAAGAAGCAGCTGCTGGACCAAGCGGCCCGGGCTTTTGACGCGGGTGTCGAGCGCGAGAGCGAGGAAGCGCGCGAACG